>NZ_JBHXRU010000037.1:41012-57828 GCF_042716255.1 Streptomyces sp. NPDC058662
GCCGACGCTCGCCCTTTCCAGCCGGGGGCCAAAACGCTAAGCGGCCCACCCGATCCGGGTGGCCCGCCTCTGTTCACTGTGGAGCTAAGGAGAATTGAACTCCTGACCTCCTGCATGCCATGCAGGCGCTCTACCAACTGAGCTATAGCCCCTTGTTCCGCTTGCCGCTCCGGTTTCCCCTGCCGGTTCTCCCTGGCGACGTCCCAAACATTACACGGTCATGGCCCTGGTCCAAAAATCGGTTTCCGCCGACCATGAGCCATGTCCGCTTTGGCCTGTCTCGTCACGCTCGGGCGAACTGGTAGAAGCGCTTCAACGTGCAGTGTTCATCGAGCAGGCGTCCGTAGATCGGCTCGCCCTCCAGCTCCCGGTACGTCTCGATCGGGTCGCCTTTTATGATCAGCGCCCGCGCGCATTCCTCGCACCAGTACTGGTAGTCGGGGTTGACCGGCTCCATGTCCCGCACGATGGGCGTGCCGTTGTTGCACCAGTCGCACCGCCGCCGGTGTGCACCCATCCGTCAGCGACTCCCTCCCGCGTCGGGCCGTCGTGTCCCCCTCCGGCCGTCCGATTCTGCCATGCCGGTGCGGGCCGGGTCAGCAAACGCAAGGGGGGACAAAAACAAGGATCCCGCCCCCTGTTGGGGACGGGATCCTGATTGTGGAGCTAAGGAGAATTGAACTCCTGACCTCCTGCATGCCATGCAGGCGCTCTACCAACTGAGCTATAGCCCCGCTCTCCGCCGCGCTCCCCCCGTCTCCGGTGTTCCGCGCTGCGAACAAGAAGAACTCTAGCCTGCGACCAGCCGGAAAGTGAAATCCGGGCGGCGGCCCCGGTGGGAGCGGCGCGGAGCACCTCAGTCGTCGTCGCCGAGCACCGGTTCCGGCAGCGTGCCGGCGTTGTGCTCCAGCAGGCGCCAGCCGCGGGCGCCCTCGCCGAGGACGGACCAGCAGCAGTTGGAGAGCCCGCCCAGGCCCTCCCAGTGGTACGCGTCCAGGCCCAGCAGCCGGCCGATGGTCGTGCGGATGGTGCCGCCGTGGCTGACCACGACGAGCGTGCCGCCCGGCCGGAGCCGGTCGGCGTGGCGCAGCACCACCGGCGCCGCGCGGTCGGCGACCTCGGTCTCCAGCTCACCGCCGCCGCGGCGGACGGCTTCGCCGCGCTTCCACGCCGCGTACTGCTCGCCGTACTTCGCGAGGATCTCGTCGTGCGTGAGGCCCTGCCACTCGCCGGCGTACGTCTCGCGCAGCGCCTCGTCGTGCTCCACGGACAGCCCCGTGACGGCGGCCAGCTCGGCGGCCGTGCGGGAGGCCCGCCGCAGGTCGGAGGCCACGATGGCGTCCGGGTTCAGCGAGGCGAGCAGCCGTGCGGCGCGGCGCGCCTGCGCCACGCCCGTCTCGGTCAGCTCGATGTCCGTCGAGCCCTGGAAGCGGCGTTCGAGGTTCCAGGAGGTCTGGCCGTGCCGCCAGAGGACGATCTTCCGGCTGGATCCGTCCTTTGCCTTCGCGCTCAGAACAGATCACCGTCCAGCTCGTCGTCGCCCGCCGCCTCGCGCAGCTTGGCGTGCTCCTCGGCCTTGCCCTTGGTGAGCTTGGCGTCGTTGGGGAGCTCGATCTCGGGGCAGTCCTTCCACAGGCGCTCCAGCGCGTAGAAGACCCGCTCCTCGCTGTGCTGCACGTGGACGACGATGTCGATGTAGTCGAGCAGGATCCAGCGGGCGTCGCGGTCGCCCTCGCGGCGCACCGGCTTGGCGCCGAGCTCCTTGAGCAGGCGCTCCTCGATCTCGTCGACGATCGACTTGACCTGGCGGTCGTTGGGCGCCGAGGCGAGGAGGAACGCGTCGGTGATCGACAGCACGTCGCTGACGTCGTACGCGATGATGTCGTGCGCGAGCCGGTCGGCCGCGGCCTGGGCGGCGGCGGTGATGAGCTCGATGGAGCGGTCCGTGGCGGTCACTGGCCATGCTTTCGGGTTGGCGGGCAGATCCTTACAAGGGTCTCATGTACCGCCGACACCGCCCGCGCGGAACGTCCCGCGCGGGCGCAAGCCCCTCTGGAAGCCGCTCGCGGCGGGCCTCAGGACGGCTTGTAGTCCTTGCCCAGGACCACTACGACCTCCGCGTTCACGGCGTTCTCGGCCTTCTTCACGACCGTCTCGGGCAGCCCCAGGGTCTTGGCGACCTCGACGGCCCGGTCCCGCTGCGCGTCGTCCTGGTACGTGATCTGCGTGGCCGTCGCCGTCTTGTCGGCCTTGCCGCCGTCCACGAAGGTGTAGCCGCCGTTGAGCAGGGCGGCCTTCGCGGCGACCTGCGTCTTCTCGTCCCCGGTGGCGTCCTTGAGGCCGACGCGCGGTGCGGCGCCGGGCTGGGCCGCGCCGGCGGAGCCGCCGAGGACCTCCTTGACGACGCTCTTGTTCGCCTCGTCGGTGAGGGTGCCGTCCGGCTTCACCGCCAGGGTGTCGGTGCGGTAGGCGCCCGTCTTGGCGTGCTCGCCGAGCCGGGACAGCAGGGCGCCGAGCGTCTGCGCGTCGAGGGCCGGGTCCAGGATCTGGCCGATGCTCTCGACCGTGACGGCGGCGGCCTTCGGGTCGCCGGGCACCTTGCGCAGGACGGCCTGCAGGACCGTGCCGACGCGCTCCAGCTGCTTGGCCTCCGGCTCGCCCTGGGCCCGGTGGGTGGCGTACGCGACGGCCATGGGACCGCTGAGGCTCTGCTTCGGTCCCTGGGCCACGGCGGGGGTCTTGGCCGCGTCGTCGGCGGGGACCGCGACGTCGGTGTCCGCCTCGATGCCGCCGACCAGCTCGACGAGGTTCTCCAGGAACGGCGTGTCCAGACGCCAGGTGCCGCCGATGTGGGTGCCGAGCACCGAGTCGAGGGACTCGCGGACGCCGAGGCCGCCCCCCTCGACCGCCTTGCCGAGCGCCGTGGCGGTTCCGTCCGGCTGGGGGACGCCGAGGGCGTTGGGCAGCAGCACCGTGGCGCCCTGCTTGGCGGTGACGTTGTCGACGAGCAGCGCCGAGGAGGTGCCGCCCTTCTTGGTGTGGTGCAGATGGACGACGATCATGTCCCGTTTCTGCGCGGCGGGGTCGGCGCTCGCGGCGGCCTTCCCCTGCCCGGGGCCGTCGACGAACGGCAGCTTGCCCGCGTACCAGAGGTAGCCGAGGCCGCCGACGACGAACAGGGCGAGGACGACGATCAGCGCCACGACCCGGTTGCGGCCCCGGCGGCGGGCCTCCTCGCGGCGCTCGGTCCGGCTCTCCGTGAACGCGAGCCAGTCGATGACGTCCTCGGACTCCTCGTCCGGCTGGTCGATGAAGGCGAACATCCCGGTGCTGTAGTCCCGGTCCTCGTCCGGCCCGCTGTCGGACCGGCGCGGCTCGGGGACGTGCGGGGACCGCCTGCCGGCCGCGGGTCCCTGGTCGGCTCCGGGCCCCCGTGCGGGCTCCGCCGCCGGTTCCGCCGCGGCCTGCTGCGGGATCCACTGCTGGGTCCGGCCCGTGTCGTAGCCGTAGGGAGGGGCCGGAGCCGCTGCCGCCTGGTCGGGGTACTCGTGCTGCCGCCCGTACTCCTGGCCGGGCTGCGGGGGCGCGTAGTACTGCTGCTGCGGCTGCGGGGGCTGCTGCTGGCCGTAGTCCTGGTAGTCGTAGCCGTAGGCCTGCTCGTACGACTGCTGCCCGCCGTACGACTGCTGCTCGTACTGCGGGGCGGGCGGCGCGGGCTGCGCGGGCACCTGGCCGTACACCGGCCGCCCGTACGGGTCGTAGCCGATGAGCTGCTGCTCCTGGCCGGCGTACGGGTCGTGCGGACCGTACGGATCCTGTCGGTCGTTCACCGCGGGCCCCTCTCTCCGGCGGCTCAGGCGCCCCGGTACAGCTCACGCTTGTCGATGTAGCGCACCACGCCGTCCGGCACCAGGTACCAGACGGGATCCCCCTTGGCGACGCGCGCGCGGCAGTCCGTGGACGAGATGGCCAGCGCGGGCACCTCGACGAGCGAGACCCCACCCTCGGGGAGGCCGTCGTCGGTGAGCACATGGCCCGGCCGGGTGACGCCGATGAAATGGGCGAGCGAGAAGAGCTCGTCGGCGTTTCGCCAGGTCAGGATCTGTGCCAGCGCGTCGGCGCCGGTGATGAAGAACAGGTCGGCGTCGTCGTTGCGCGCTTTGAGGTCCCGCAGGGTGTCGATCGTGTAGGTGGGGCCGCCCCGGTCGATGTCGATGCGGCTCACCGAGAACTGGGGGTTCGACGCCGTCGCGATGACCGTCATCAGGTAGCGGTCCTCGGCGGGCGACACGGCCCGCTGGGACTTCTGCCACGGCTCACCGGTCGGTACGAACACCACCTCGTCGAGGTGGAACAGTGCGGCCACCTCGCTGGCGGCCACCAGGTGTCCGTGGTGGATCGGGTCGAACGTCCCGCCCATCACGCCGAGCCGGCGCTTGACCGGGCCGGTAGGCATCTCCTGCTCTCCCATGAGCGCAGAGCCTACTGGCCCGGCGGGTCGGCCCGGACCCGCATTCGAGCGGACGGGCGGCCCCGGTATCGACACGCGCGCGTTCTAGCGGTCGCGGTTCAGGCGGGTGGTCACCCAGAGCATGAGCATCAGGATGACGAAGGCGGCGCCGCCGGTCAGGTACGGGTTGAGGCTGTCGTGGTTGCCGCCGTGTTCCCCGGCCCCCTCCGAGGCGAGGACGACCAGGTTGTGGGCGGTGGAGGAGAGGCTCATCGGGCAGGTACCTATCGAGTCGGGGAGCGGGCGGAGACTTCGCTCACATCGTATGCGGGGGCCCGGGGCACGCTCACGCCGACTCAGGCGTTGGAGAGGATAGACGCTGCCAGGCAGGCAGGACCAGGGGAGGGCGCTATGACGGAGACGCGTTTCGAGAAGGCACCGGCGCGGGACCGCAGGAGGTTCCCCGGTATCTCCTCGCGGGCGTACGAGCACCCGGCGGACCGCTCGGCGCTGGTGGCGCTGCGCAGGCTGAGCGGCTTCGACACGGTGTTCAAGACCCTGAGCGGACTGCTGCCGGAGCGCAGCCTGCGGCTGCTGTTCCTGTCGGACTCGGTGCGGGTGGGCGAGACGCAGTTCCCGCACCTGTACGCGATGCTCCGCGACGCCTGCTCCATTCTGGACCTGGAGAAGGTCCCGCAGATGTACGTCCAGCAGGACCCGAAGCCCAACGCCATGTGCATCGGCCTGGACGAGCCGATCATCGTGGTGACGACGAGCCTGGTCGAGCTGCTCGACGAGGAGGAGATGCGGGCGGTGGTGGGCCACGAGGTGGGCCACGCCCTGTCGGGGCACGCCGTGTACCGCACGATCCTGCTGTTCCTGACGAACCTGGCTCTGAAGGTGGCGTGGATCCCGCTGGGCAATGTGGCGGTCATGGCGCTCGTGACCGCGCTGCGGGAGTGGTTCCGCAAGTCGGAGCTCTCGGCGGACCGGGCGGGGCTCCTGGTGGGCCAGGACCTGCAGGCCTCGATGCGGGGACTGATGAAGATCGCGGGCGGCAACCACCTCCACGAGATGAACGTGGACGCCTTCCTGGCGCAGGCCGAGGAGTACGAGGCCGGCGGCGACCTGCGCGACTCCGTGCTGAAGATCCTGAACATGCTGCCGCGCACGCACCCCTTCACGACGGTGCGGGCCGCGGAGCTGAAGAAGTGGGCGGAGAGCCGCGACTTCCAGCGGATCATGGACGGTCACTACCCGCGCCGGGACGAGGACAAGGACGCCTCGGTGTCCGACTCCTTCCGGCAGTCGGCGTCGCACTACGCCGGCTCGGTGCGCGGCAGCAAGGATCCGCTGATGAAGCTGGTGGGCGACATCGCGGGCGGCGCGGGCGATCTGGGCGGCAAGCTCCGGGACAAGTTCACCGGCGCGGGTACGGCGTCCGGTCCGGCCCGCGGCGGGGCCGAGGACCAGGCCTGACGGGTCCGCCGGGCAGCCTGCCTACGGAGCGGGGGTGACGGGCGCCGCCGAGGGGGTGGCGGGCGGCGCCAGCACCCCGCACAGCCCGGCCGCGCGGCGCGGTTGGCCGCTGGCGTACGGGTCGCTCGCGGCCGGGCCCACCGTGGTCGGGCCGGCCCCCGCCGGCAGCGGCCGGAAGCCCGCGGCCGGGTCGGCCGCGCAGTCCTGCGGCCCTGCCATCACGTAGGCCGAGACCAGCTCCGCCCGCCGGGCGCCGAGGTCCTCGCGGTCGAAGCGCAGCCGCAGCTCGCGCCGGACGGTGAACAGCGAGGCCCCGTCGACCGCCGCCGGGGCACCGGCGGCCGGGCGTACGGCGTACACGAAGGTGTGGTCGCTGGTCACCTCCAGTACGCCCGGGGCGACCTCCGCGTAGGCGAGGGCGCCGTTCACCCGTACGCGGGGGTCGGCCACGGCGGTCTGCGGGTGGAAGCGCACCAGCCAGCCGGTCGCGGCGTGTTTGCCGTCGCCGGAGGGGGAGGCCATGCTGCGGTCGAACTGGGTGAGCTGGTCGGGGTCCAGCAGGACCCGTACCGGCCGGGAGGCGGCCCCGGCGAGCACATCGGGGTCGAGCGAGGACTGCACCAGGTAGTCCTTGGCGATGGACAGGGCGGTGACCACCTGTCCGTCGGTGAAGTGGTGCGTGCGGCGTACGGCCGGCAGGGTGATGCCGGCCGCTCCGATGCGGTACTCGGCGGCGGGGCTCGCGGCGTAGAGGTCGGCGGGCCGGCCCCCGGGCACCGCCGCGACCGGCGCGAGCGGGACGACGGTGCTGCTGAGCGGGTCGGGCCGGCCGCCCGCCGGCGGGACGTAGGGGTTGCGCAGCCCCATGTACACGGCGGCGGCGAAGGCGGTGGCGATCAGCAGGACGAGCAGCATGCCCTGCCGGGCGCCCCGGCCGGGGGTGCCGGTCCGGGGCTTGGAGGCGCCGCTCGACCAGATGGACCGGCTGCGGACGGCCCGGGCGTGCTCGCCCATGCGTTCCTGCGCGGAGTACTCCTGGAGCCGGGCAGCCCGCACGAAGTCCTCGTCGAACACCACCGAGCGGTACTCGTCCGACCGGTACTCGTCCGACCGGAATTCGTCGTCGCCCCCGCCGATGCCCTCGGGGGTGCCGTTGGGCGGGTCTCCTGGAACGGCCATCGCTTCTCCCCGCTGTCCCCGCTTCAGAGAAGCCCCCGGCTCCGGTCCGTGCGAGCGGGGTCGTACTTTCAGGGTTGGCGGTCGGAGGGGTAGGTAAACGCCCCGACGCCGGTCACTTCCCGCAATGGCGTACTCGCGGGCGCCGGAGCGGGGTCGGTCCCGCCTGCGGCGCTGCGGTACACGGCGCTGAAAGCGAGCGCGACCATGCCGAGGCCCATCACGAAGGCGAGGACCCAGGCGACGGGGCGCAGCCAGGGGGCCCGGCCGCGGTAGGGCCGCAGCGCGCCGCCGTAGGCCCCGTACGGGCCGTCGGCGCTGCCGGGCCGGTCGTGGTCCCAGCCGCCGTCCTCGTACCCGTAGGGGTGGCCGTACCCGTAGCCGTCGTGGTCGTCGTCGGACGTCCAGCCGCCCGCCACGGCTGCCCGGGAGGCCTCGGCCTCCGCGCGCGCCCGGTCGGCCGCGCGCTGTCGCTCGACGGCGCTCGGTTCATGGATCTCGGCGTTCCGGACGAAGGCCTCGTCGAACACCACGGAGGCGAAGTCGTGATCCGCGCCTCCGCGGTCGTCGTCGGGCTCCCCGTCGTCCGGGAACGGCTTGCCCCCCACGTCGTCCGGCACGGGACCAGCGTAGACCTGGGGGGCCGCTTTGGGCAGGGTGTGAGACCGGATTCGGCCACACCGTGTCCCCCCGGCGACTACCGGATGTGACCGTCGCCGGTGACGATGTACTTGGTCGAGGTGAGCTCGGGGAGGCCCATCGGGCCCCGGGCGTGCAGCTTCTGGGTGGAGATCCCGATCTCGGCGCCGAAGCCGAACTGACCACCGTCCGTGAACCGGGTGGAGGCGTTCACGGCGACCGTGGTCGAGTCGACCAGCTGGGTGAAGCGCCGCGCGGCGGCCTGCGAGGTGGTGACGATCGCCTCGGTGTGGCCCGAGGTCCAGCGGCGGATGTGGGTGACGGCGTCGTCCAGGGAGTCGACGACGCCGGCCGCGATGTCGTAGGAGAGGTACTCGGCGGCCCAGTCCTCGTCGGTCGCGGGCAGCGCGGTGACCTTGGTGCCCTCGGCGGCGGCGAGGACGCGGGCGTCGCCGTGCACGGTCACGCCGGCGTCGGCGAGGGCGTCGAGGGCGAGCGGCAGGAAGGCGTCCGCGATGTCGCGGTGGACCAGGAGGGTCTCGGCGGAGTTGCAGACGGAGGGCCGCTGGGCCTTGGAGTTGATGAGGATGTCCACGGCCGTGCCGAGGTCCGCCAGGGCGTCGACGTAGACGTGGCAGTTGCCCGTACCGGTCTCGATGACCGGGACGGTGGACTCCTCGACGACGGTCTTGATGAGGGAGGCGCCGCCCCGGGGGATGAGCACGTCGACGAGGCCGCGCGCACGCATCAGCTCGCGGACGGACTCGCGGGACTCGCCGGGGACGAGCTGGACGGCGTCGGCGGGCAGCCCGGCGCTCTCCACGGCGTCGCGGAGGATGCCGACGAGCGCGGTGTTGGACGCGTAGGCGGAGGAACTGCCGCGCAGCAGTACCGCGTTGCCGGACTTGAGGCAGAGGGCGGCGGCGTCGACGGTGACGTTGGGGCGGGCCTCGTAGATGATGCCGACGACGCCGAGCGGGACACGGATCTGCCGCAGGTCGATGCCGTTGGGGAGGGTCGAGCCGCGGACGACCTCGCCGACGGGATCCGGCAGGGCGGCGACGTCGCGGACGTCGGAGGCGATGGCCGCGACCCGCTCCGGGGTGAGGGTGAGGCGGTCGATGACGGTCTCGCTGGTCCCGGCGGCGCGGGCCTTGCCGGTGTCGACGGCGTTGGCCGCGATGATCTCGGCGGTACGGGCCTCCAGCGCGTCCGCGATCGCCAGCAGCGCGGTGTCCTTGGCGGACCGCGGGAGCGGGGCGATGGCGGCGGCGGCCGTACGGGACCGCTGCGCGGTGGCGAGCACGGGCGAGGCGGCGGTGGCGGTGGCGTCGTCGAGCGAGGTCATGCGGCCCAGGGTAGTCCCCGGCCGGGCGGCGCCCGAGGGGGTTCCACCCCGCGAGACGCCTCGCGGCGGGCCCGGCGGCAGCACCCCCGCTCCGCGGACCCCCGGCTTCGCCCGCCCCCTCCGCCTCCGGGGGCGGCCGTGTCCGCGCGCCGGCGGGCGCGGGGGCTTGTCAGTACGGGTGCACGCCCACCGGGTGCGCCGGGGGCGGGCCGTAGCCCTCGGCCACGCGGAGGTGGTAGGTGGCGCGGTCGATGACCTCCAGGCCGACGATCTCCCAGGGCGGGAGCTGCGCCGAGGAGCGGTGCTCGCCCCAGAGCCGCAGGGCCACGGCCGCCGCGTCGTGGAGGTCGCGGGCCTCCTCCCAGTACCGGATCTCCGCGTGGTCCCGGGCGTACCGGCTGGTCAGCAGGAAGGGGTGGTCGTGGGCCAGCTGCTCCAGACCGCGCCGGACCTCCGGCAGCGGCGCCGGCTTGCCGGAGACGCTCAGGGTCACGTGCCACAGGCGGGATGCATCCCCGTCGTCCCCGTTCCCGTCCCCGTTCCCGGCCTCGTGCGCCTGCCCGTAGCCCTCCCCGTCGTCGCCGCCCTCCCCCGTACGGACGCTGGTCAGCGCTCGTCCCACCAGCCGCCTCCTGTCTTTGCCACGCCTGTCGCCCGCCCCTCACAGTTGACCAGTCCCCGGCCCACCGCGCGGCGGTTTTACCCAACCTCAGCCCTGCAGCAGGACCAGATCGTCCCGGTGGACGACCTCCCGCTCGTACGCGGGTCCGAGTTCCCGTGCGAGCTCTCGGGTGGAGCGGCCGAGGAGCTGCGGGAGCTCCTTGGCGTCGAAGTTGACCAGGCCCCGTGCGACCGCGCGGCCGGAGGTGTCGCGCAATTCCACGGGGTCGCCGGCCGTGAAGTCTCCCTCGACGGCGGCGATGCCCGCGGGCAGCAGCGAGCTGCCGCGCTCGGTGACCGCGCGGACCGCGCCCTCATCGAGGACCAGGTGCCCCTGGGGCGTCGACGCGTGCTGGAGCCAGAGCAGCCGGTCCGCGGAGCGGCGGCCGGTGGCGTGGAAGTGGGTGCCGGTGGCGCGTCCGGCGAGCGCGTCCGCGGCCTGGCTGGCGGAGGTCAGGACCACCGGGATTCCCGCGGCGGCCGCGATCCGGGCCGCCTCGACCTTGGTGACCATGCCGCCGGTGCCCACGCCCGCCTTGCCGGCGCTCCCGATGGAGACGTGCGCGATGTCCTCGGGGCCGCGCACCTCGTCGATGCGGGTGGTGCCGGGGAGGGAGGGGTCGCCGTCGTAGAGGCCGTCCACGTCGGACAGCAGGACCAGCAGGTCGGCGCGGACGAGGTGGGCGACGAGGGCGGCCAGGCGGTCGTTGTCGCCGAAGCGGATCTCGTCGGTGGCGACGGTGTCGTTCTCGTTGACGACCGGGAGGGCGCCCATGGCGAGCAGCTGGTCCAGGGTCCGGTAGGCGTTGCGGTAGTGCGCGCGCCTGCTGGTGTCGTCGGTGGTGAGCAGCACCTGGCCGACGCGGACGCCGTAGCGGGCGAAGGAGGCCGTGTAGCGGGCGACGAGCAGTCCCTGCCCGACGCTCGCGGCGGCCTGCTGGCGGGCCAGGTCCTTGGGGCGCCGGCGCAGGCCGAGCGGGGAGAGGCCGGCGGCGATGGCCCCGCTGGAGACCAGGACGATCTCCTTCTCACCGCCGCTGCGGGCCTTGGCCAGGACGTCGACGAGGGCGTCCACCCGGTCGGCGTCGAGTCCGCCCGCCGCGGTGGTCAAGGAGGAGGAGCCGACCTTGACCACGATCCTGCGGGCGTCCACGACACCTTGCCTAGCCGCTGACACGTCTGTCCCCTTGCCCCTTGCCGGAATCCCCTGCCACCTCAATCTACGGGGTGGTGCGCGGGGGCCGCTCCGGGGTTTCGGAGCGTGGGACCCGGACGGGACCGCCGGCCGTCAGGCGGCGGAGGCGGAGCGCCGGGGCTCCGCCTCCGCGGGCTCCGCGGCCCGGGCGGCGCCCGGCACGAGGATCCTGCGGGAGAGCAGGAAGGTGAACGGGATGGCGACGACGGCCGCGACCAGGGGGGCGATGCGCGTGTCCATGCCGACCCAGGCCACCAGGGCGTACAGGCCGGCCGACTGGATGACGAAGTTGGTGACGTTCGTCAGCGGGAAGAGGAAGAACTTCTTCCAGGTCGGCCGGGTCCGGTAGGTGAAGTAGGTGTTCATGAAGAACGACCCGACCATCGCCAGGACGAAGGCGAGGGAGTAGGCGGCGAAGTACGGCATCCAGGGGTGCAGCAGCAGGTAGATGACGTAGAAGGTGCCGGTGTTGACCCCGCCGACGAGGGCGAACCGGAAGATCTGGCCGAGCTGGTCCCTGCGGCTCATCGCGCGCTGCGCTCCGAGCCGCGGTCCGCGCTGCGCTCCACGATCGTCGCCTCCGTCGTCCCGCCGGCGTCCGCCGGCCTCGTGGCCCGCGCCGTCCTCGCGTCCCGCACCTCACGCCCGCCGGGCGGGAGGGGGGCGGCGCCGTGCGCCTCCTTCACCAGGAAGTGCGGCCGGCGCTTGGTCTCATAGTAGATCCGGCCGATGTACTCGCCGATCAGCCCCAGCATGATCATCTGGACGCCGCCCAGGCCGACGATGATCGCCACGAGGGTGACGTACCCCGGCGACTCGACGCCGTTGGTCATCGCCATGACGGTGATCCACAGCGCGTACAGGCCGGTCAGCGCGACGAGCGACACGCCGAGCCAGATCCCGATGCGCAGGGGCCGGTTGTTGAAGGAGATCAGGCCGTCCATGCCGTAGTTCAGCAGCGAGCCGAACTTCCACTTCGTCTCGCCCGCCTCGCGCTGCGCGTTGCGGTAGTCGAAGTGGACGGTGTCGAAGCCGATCCAGGAGAAGAGCCCCTTGGAGAAGCGGTTGTACTCCGGCAGCGAGAGCAGGGCGTCCACGGCCGGGCGGGAGAGCATCCGGAAATCTCCGACGCCGTCGGTGAGCTCGACGTCGACCCAGCGGTTGACACCCCGGTAGTAGAGGCGGCTGAGCGCGGAGCGGACCTTCTTGTCCCCCTCGCGGGTGCGGCGGGCGATGATCTGGTCGTGGCCCTGCCGGTAGTAGTCGAGCATCGTCGCGATGAGCTCCGGCGGGTGCTGGAGGTCCGCGTCCATGATCACGACGGCGTCGCCGGTGGCCTCGCGCAGGCCCGCGAGCATGCCGGCCTCCTTGCCGAAGTTGCGGCTGAAGGAGACGTAACGGGTCTGCTCGCCGTGCTCGGCCGCGATCTTCCGGAGCTTGTCCAGGGTGGCGTCGCGGCTGCCGTCGTCCACGTAGCAGACCTCGTAGTCGACGGGGAGGGCATCCAGGACCTTGCGGATCTCGACGTCGAAGCTGTCGATGACGGCTTCTTCGTTGTAGCAGGGGACAACTACGGACAGCTTCGTCATGAACACTTCCTGCTGGGTCCGAACGGGTGATTGTCGGCGACCGGACCCGCCCTTCACCTCTTCCTCAGAAGTATGCACGGCGGGAGTCGGTCTGCCCGGAGCGACCGTGGCACACGGTAGCTTTGACGGGATAAGCGGAATGAGCGGAACGCAACGAAGGGATCGAGGTGCACGTGCCCGACGTCTCCGTGGTCGTCATCGTCTACAACGACGCAGAGCGTCTGCCGACAGCAGTCCGGTCGGTTTTGGACCAGACCCTGCACGGGGTCGAAGTCGTGATCGTCGACGACTGCAGCAAGGACCGCTCCTACGCGGTCGCCCAGGAGCTGGAGGCCGCGCATCCGGGGAGAGTGCGCGCGTTCCGCCTCCCGGAGAACAGCGGCGGCTGCGGTGCGCCCCGCAACCACGGCATCCAGCAGGCCACGGGCACCTACGTCATGTTCCTGGACAGCGACGACGTACTGGAGCGCAACGCCTGCCGGAACATGCTGGCCGCCGCCGAGCGCACCGGCTCCGACCTGGTCTCCGGCATGTGCGTGCGCGTGCACCTGGACAACCGGTGGGGCAAGACCACCGAGTGGTACCCCTGGATCTACACGCGCACCCGCACCCTGGAGTCGATCACCGAACTCCCCGACCTGCTGGTCTACGACACCCTCTCCACGAACAAGTGCTACCGGCGCGCGTTCCTGCTGGAGCAGGGCCTGGAGTTCCCGGTCGGCATCCACTACGAGGACCTGCTGTTCTCCGCCCAGGCGTACGTGGCCGCCCGCCGCATCACGCTGATCCCGAACCACGTCTACTACTGGAACGTGGTCGAGACGGCGGCGGCCAAGTCGATCAGCAACCGGCGCCACGAGATCGCGAACTTCGTGCACCGGATGGAGATCCACCGCCGCGTCGACCAGCTGCTGGCCGCCGAGGGGCACACGGACATCAAGTCCGCGAAGGACGCCAAGTTCCTCAAGCACGACCTGGTCCTGCACCTGCGCGACCTGCCGCTCCTGAGCGACGCGTACCGGCAGGAGTTCGCCCGCCTCGCCAACGGCTACCTCGCGGGGATCGACCCGGCCGCGTACGAGAACGTCACCTACCTCCAGGCCATCTGCGCCTACCTGCTGGGCAAGGAGGACTGGGACACCCTGCTCCCGGCCGCCGACGCCATGACCAACAAGGGCCGGCTCTCCTCGCCCCTCGCCGAGCGCGACGGCCGGGTGTACTGGTGCGCCCAGCACATCGACGGCCCCGACGCCGCCGACGCCGCGGAGGCCCGCCGGATACTGGACGTCACCGCGCAGGGCTTCCACACCACCCCGCTCGGCGCCCTGCAGCTGGGCAACCGCCTCACGTCCTACGAGGACGACGGGCGCGGCACCGTCACGCTGTCCGGAGCCGTGGTGAACCCACTGGGCCGGATCAGCGCCGACGCGGAGCTGAAGGCCACGCTCGAATTCCGGGCCCGCCGGCAGATCGGCGTGCGCTCGTTCAGCTTCCCGATGGCAACCGTGCGACACGCCGGTGACACGATCGAGTGGAGCGGCTCCGCCGACATCGGCGGCACCGTCCGCCCCCTCGGCATCATCGACGCCGTCTGGGACGTCCGGCTGAAGCTGACCGCCGGCAAGGAGCGCGTCACCACCCGCGTCTCGGTCGGCGGGGTCGACCTGGAGTCCGCGGCCCGCCTGCGGGTGCGGCCGCGGCTGACCCGGCTGGTCTCCGACCGCTTCGAGCCGGAGATGACCAAGAAGGGCAACCTCTCCTACGTCCTGACCGCGCAGAGCGCCGCCTCCGTGCGCACCCGCACCCTGATCGAGAGCGCCATACACGGCAAGGCAGCCGGCGTGGTCAAGCGGGGCCTGCGCAAGGCCCTGCGCGCCCGCCGGAACATGGGCTCGGGCGAGCAGAAGGTGAAGGTCTACCACGAGGTCTTCTCGAAGCTGCCGGTCAAGAAGGGCACGGTCGTCTTCGAGAGCCACATGGGCAAGCAGTACAGCGACAGCCCGAAGGCCATCTACGAGGAGATGGTGCGCCAGGGCGTGCCGTTCGAGGCGATCTGGTCGTACGCGGGTGCCAAGCCCGCCGGCTTCCCCAAGGAGGCCACCCTGGTGCGGCGCTGGAGCTGGCCGTACCTGCGGGCGCTCGCCCAGGCCGAGTTCTGGGTGGACAACCAGGGCTTCCCGCTGGCCCTGGCCAAGCGCCCGGGCACGACCTACATCCAGACGTGGCACGGCTCGGCGCTCAAGCGGATGGGCTTCCACGAGCCCCGCACCAAGGCGCAGGGCCGCGCGGGGCAGGACCGCTTCCAGGCGGCCGTCGACCGCTTCGACCACTTCCTGATCCGCTCCGAGCACGACGCCCGCACCCTCGCCAAGGGCTTCCGGCTGCGCGACGAGGTACTGCTGCGCACGGGATACCCGCGCAACGACGCCCTCGTCGAGGCGCACCGCGCGGAGGCGGACAGCGGCGAGCGGGTGCGCGGGCCGCTCGCGGCGGAACTCGGCATCGACCCCGACAAGAAGGTGCTGCTGTACGCGCCGACGTTCCGCGCCGGGGCGGACGGCGCGGTCGAGGGCTTCGAGTTCCCGTTCGACGTGGAGGAGTTCGCGGAGCGGCTCGGTGACCGGTTCACGCTGCTGGTGCGCACGCACTACCTCAACAGCGTGTCCCTGCCGCCGTCGGTCGCCGGCCGGGTCGTCGACGTGTCCCGGCACCACGACATCACGCCGCTGCTGGCCCTCGCCGACGGCCTGATCACCGACTACTCGTCCGTGATGTTCGACTACGCGGTCTTGGACCGGCCGATGCTGTTCTTCGCGTACGACTACGAGAAGTACGCGAACGACATCCGCGGCACGTACTTCGACCTGAAGGACAAGGCGCCGGGGCCGGTCGTGTCCACGGCGGACGAACTCCTGCAGGCCCTCGGCGCCTTCGAGGAGGCGGACGCCAAGTACGCCGAGGCGCGCCGGCGCTTCCTCACCGAGTTCGGCGAGTACGACCGGGGGGACGCCGCCCGCCGGATCGTCGAGAAGTTCTTCACCAGGAGCGGCAAGTGAGCCAGCAGACCCCCGCCCCCGGCGGGCGGGACATCTTCCTCGTCGGCAACAGCGTGGACGAGCTGGGCGGCGTGACGACCTGGTCGCACCAGATGGCCCGGCTGTTCAGCGACCGCGGGCACCGGGTGCACGTGGTCGGTATCGCCCCGGTCGCCGAGGAGATCCGGCAGAAGCTGCCGCGGGACCTGCCCTACGCCACGACCACGCTCTACGACGCGCACCCGCCCGGCGCGCGCCGACTGCACGGGATCAAGGGCCGGCTCAACGCTCCCGAACGGCGCCGCCAGGCGGCCCGGCGGGCGAAGATGCGGGCCAAGGCGGAGACGCTGAGCGAGCTGTTCCGCGCGGCCCGCCCGGGCGGGGTGGTCGTCGTCACCCAGGTCTGGGCGATGGAGTGGGTGGCGCTCGCGGACACCAAGGGGCTCACGGTCATCGGCATGAGCCACGAGTCGTTCGAGGCCAGCCAGAAGTCGACCCGGGGCGAGCGGGTCCGCCGCCACTACTCCCAGGTCGACCGGCTGCTGGTGCTGACGGCCGAGGACGCGGACCTGTGGATCCGGGCGGGCATGGAGAACGTGGGGAGCATGCCGAACCCGCTGCCCTTCATGCCGCCGCAGCCCGCTCCGCGCACGGAGAAGGTCGTGGCGAGCGTCGGCCGCCTCGCCTTCGAGAAGGGCGTCGACCTGCTGCTCGACGCGTGGGCGGACGCCGCCCCGCGCCATCCCGACTGGGTCCTGCGGATCTACGGGGCGGGCGTGGAGGAGCCGACGCTGCGCGCGCACTGCACGTCGCTGGGGCTCGACGACAGCGTGGAGTGGATGGGCAGCACCGACGACGTGCTCGGCGCGCTGCGCGGGGCGTCGGTCTTCGCGCAGGCCTCGCGCGCCGAAGGGTTCCCGATCACCTTGCTGGAGGCGATGGCGGCGGGCGTGCCCGTGGCCGCCTTCGACTGCGCGCCGGGCGTGCGGGAGATCGTCGCGCACGGCGAGGACGGCTTGCTGGCCCGGCTGGGCAACACCATGGAGCTCGCCACGCACCTGACCGTGCTGATGGCGGACCGCGAGCTGCGCGACCGGCTCGGGGAGGCCGCCTTCCGCTCGGTGCAGCGGTACTCCAGCGCGGAGATCACCGACCGGTGGGAAGCGCTGTTCTCCTTCCTGGAGCGCTGAGCACCCGGCGGTGACACCGCCCGGTCAGCACGTACGCGGCCGCCCGCCCCGGATG
>NZ_JBHXRU010000038.1:0-57092 GCF_042716255.1 Streptomyces sp. NPDC058662
ACGGCGGTACGTCCAGTACGAGCCGTGGTCCGCCGTCTTGCGATGCACCGCACCGGACACCGCGACCCGGCAAACCTTTCCGGCCACGGCACTAGGCGAAGCCCCGGCCGGGCGCGTCGGCGGTCGGGTAGTCGTACGCGGGCGCGTGTGCCGGGGCCGCGAGGTCCGGGCGCCAGGCGCGCAGGACGGCGGCCGAGGGCGCGTAGAGCGCCGCGGGGATCTCGACCGGTGCGAACCACTGCCAGGACACGATCTTGTGTGGCTCGGTGACCGTCGGGACGCCCCGCGCCGCCGTGGTCACGGCGGCCGCGGTCAGGCGGGTCACGCCGGTCTTCGCGTCGATGTGGACGGCGAGGATCCGGACGGCCTCGGGTGGCGTCCGCAGGTCCGTCTCCTCGGCGAGCTCGCGGGCGGCGGCCTGCTCGAAGCCCTCCCCGGGGTCGACCTTGCCGCCGGGGAGTTCCCACCGGCCGTCGTGAGCCTGCCCGAGCAGGATCCGGCCGTCGGGCCCGACGACGACCAGCCCGACGCCGACCACGGCGTTGGGCTGCGGGGCCGCGCGCTCCGGACGCTCGGGTCGGGCCGCGGGTGCGGGGGGTTCGGCGGGGTCGGTCATGTCCGTCCTTCCGGTGGGGTGGCGGCCGGCGTGGTCCGGGCCTCCTCGTCGGCCGTGGGACCAATGTGCCGCTCCGGCAGGACGCCTTGTCAAACGGAGCACGCGGACTTCGGCGCGGTTCCGGCCGCGGCCGGTCCGCTCCCGCTCCGTGCCGGCCCCGGAGCGCGACGGTCGCGGTCTACTCGGTGCCGGTGCCGGTGCCGGTGCCGGTGCCGGTGGGCGCGGGGGGCGGGCTGAGGACCTCGGCGAGGTCGTAGCCGACGACCTCCTCCAGCTGCGCGTAGGTGCAGCTCTCCGGCTCCCGGTCGGGCCGCCAGCGGGCGAACTGGGCGGTGTGCCGGAAGCGGTCCCCCTCCATGTGGTCGTACCGCACCTCCAGGACCCGCTCCGGCCGCAACGGCACCCACGACAGGTCCTTCTTCCCGGTCCAGCGGCTCTGCGCACCCGGCAGCCGGGCGCTCTCGTGGGCAGACTCCTGCGCCCAGGCGGCCCAGGGGTGCTCCTGGACCTCCGGCATGCGCAGCGGTTCGAGCTCCTCGACCATCTCCGCCCGGCGCTTCATCGGGAAGGCGGCGCACACTCCGACGTGCTGGAGCGCGCCCTGGCCGTCGTACAGGCCGAGGAGGAGTGATCCGACGATCGGACCGCTCTTGTGGAAACGGAAACCCGCGACGACGACGTCGGCCGTACGCTCGTGCTTGATCTTGAACATCAGGCGGGCGTCGGGCCGGTAGGGGAGGTCGAGGGGCTTGGCGACCACACCGTCGAGCCCGGCGCCCTCGAACCGCTCGAACCACTCCTGGGCGAGCGCCGGATCGGTGGTCGCGGGTGCGAGATGGACGGGGGGACGAGCGGTGGAGAGGGCCTGGACGAGGGCGCGGCGCCGCTCGCCGAGCGGGGTGTCGAGGAGAGCGTCGTCGCCGAGCGCGAGCAGGTCGAAGGCGACGAAACTCGCCGGGGTGGACCCGGCGAGCAGGGTGACCCGGGACTGCGCGGGGTGGATGCGCTCGGTCAGCCGGTCGAAGTCCAGGCGCCCGCCGCACACGATGACGATCTCTCCGTCCACGACGCACCGGCCGGGCAGGTTCTCCTTCAGCGCCGCCACCAGCTCCGGGAAGTACCGGGTGAGCGTCTTGCCCGTACGGCTGCCGATCTCGACCTCGTCGCCGTCGCGGTGCACGATGGCCCGGAAGCCGTCCCACTTGGCCTCGTACTGCATGCCCGGCGGGATCTTCGCCACGGACTTGGCGAGCATCGGTTTCACAGGGGGCATCACCGGCAGGTCCATAGCTGGAATTCTGCGGTGGTACGTCCGGCCCCGCCCGGTATGCGCACCCGGCCGGGCCCGCCTACCGTGGCGCACATGGGTGCTGCCGGTAATGCGATCGAGCTGGACGCGGGCGGGCGGACGGTCAGGCTGTCCAGCCCCGACAAGGTGTACTTCCCGGAGCGCGGGCTCACCAAGCGGGACGTGGCCGAGTACTACCTGGCGGTCGGGCCCGGGATCACCCGGGCCCTGCGCGACCGGCCCACGACCCTGGAGCGCTTCCCCGAGGGGGTGGAGGGCGAGTCGTTCTTCCAGAAGCGCGCCCCGAAGAACCTCCCCGACTGGATCCCGACCGCGCACATCGCCTTCCCCAGCGGTCGCGCGGCCGACGAGATCTGCCCGACCGAGCCCGCCGCCGTCCTGTGGGCCGCGAATCTGGGCTGCCTCACCTTCCACCCCTGGCCGGTGCGGCGCGAGGACACCGACCGGCCCGACGAACTGCGCATCGACCTCGACCCGCAGCCCGGCACCGACTACCACCACGCGGTGGCGGCCGCCCATGAGCTGCGCGCGCTGCTGGAGGAACTGGGCCTGCGCGGCTGGCCCAAGACCTCGGGGGGCCGGGGCCTGCACGTCTTCGTGCCCATCGCGCCTCGCTGGACCTTCACCGAGGTCCGGCGGTGCGCGATCGCCCTCGGCCGTGAGCTGGAACGCCGGATGCCGGGCAAGGTCACGACGGCCTGGTGGAAGGAGGAGCGGGGCGAACGCATCTTCGTCGACTACAACCAGACGGCGCGCGACCGCACGATCGCCTCCGCCTACTCGGTCCGCCCGCGGCCGCACGCCCCCGTGTCGGCGCCGCTGCGCTGGGACGAGGTGGACGACGCGGAGCCGAGGGACTTCGACATCGTGACGATGCCGGCCCGCTTCGCCGAACTGGGGGATCTGCACGCGGACATGGACGACCACGCCTTCACCCTGGACACCGTGCTGGAGCTCGCCGCCCGCGACGAGCACGACAACGGCCTGGGCGACATGCCGTACCCGCCGGACTACCCGAAGATGCCGGGGGAACCCAAACGCGTCCAACCGAGCCGCGCGAAGCAGGACGACGGCGCGGGCGGGTAGCCGCCGGGGACCGCGTCCGGCGCCCTCGCGTGGGGGCCGGGGCCGGTCGGGGCCGCTGATCCGTCGAGAATGGGCCCGGGGTGGACCCATGACGTGGGAGCCCCGCGACTGGAAGGACGGTAGGCGATGGTCGCGTACGTCGTCATCCCCGGGATCGACGGTTCGGACGAGCAGCACTGGCAGAGCCGGTGGGAGGCCCGGTGGGGAGCCGCCGCGGCCCGGACCGCGCCGGCCTCCTGGAGCGAGCCGGACCTGTCCGACTGGACCGCCGCGGTCCAGACCGCCTACGAGAGCGTTGCCGGGCGGGACCGCCAGGTGGTGCTGGTGGCGCACAGCCTGGGCTGCTGGGCCGCCGCCCACTGGCTGGAGCAGGCGCGGCCCGAGGGCGTCGCGGCCTTCCTGGTCGCGCCCCCGAACCCCCGGGGGCCGGCCTTCCCGGCCCGTGCCGCCGCCACCTTCCTCGATCCGCCGATACGTCCGCTGCCGTGCCGGAGCATGGTGGTGGCCAGCGACGACGACCCGTACTGCGACGCTCCGGCGGCCGCCTCGTTCGCCCGGGGATGGCAGGCGGAGCTGCACCTCGTGACCGGCCACGGGCACATCAACTCGGGCAGCGCCCTCGGCGACTGGCGGACCGGCCGGGAACTGCTGGACGGCCTGGTCGACGCCTGACCCGGGCCCGCTGTCAGTGGCGGATGGGAGGCTGGTCCTCGGGGAGTGCCCGCAGGGTGTTGATCAGGCGTTGATCGGACGTCCATCGGCGGCGGCGAGGATCACCGGCATGTCGATGAACACCACCGCAGCCGCCGCTCCCGCCTGGTACGACCTGGCCCTCTGCGCCCAGACGGGACCCGGTTTCTTCTTCCCGGAACCCGGTTCGTCACTGCGCGACGCGAAGCGGCTGTGCGGGGCGTGCGAGGGGCGGGCGGCGTGCCTGGACTACGCCATGGCCAACGACGAGCGCTTCGGTGTGTGGGGCGGCCTCTCCGAGGCCGAGCGCCTCGCCCTGCGCACCAGCCGCTGACCGCACCGACTCCGACACAGCCGTGCGCCCCGGCCGGAGCACGGGCTCCGGCCGGGGCGCACGGTGTGGCGGTACGGAGTGGTACGGGGTGGCTCAGGCCTTGCGGGCGGCGATCCGGGCCGCGCGCGCGGCCAGGCGCTCGTCGAACTTGCGGGCCTCGGAGTCCAGGCCGTTCATGAACAGGCCGAGCTCCTCCTGGGCCTTGCGGCCCTCGGGGCCGAGACCGTCGATGTCCATGATCTTGAGGAAGCGGATCACGGGGCTGAGTACGTCGTCGTGGTGGATCCGCAGGTTGTAGACGCCGCCGATCGCCATCTGCGCGGCCATCCGCTCGAAGCCGGGCATGCCGTGGCCGGGCATCCGGAAGTTGACGACGACGTCCCGGACGGCCTGCATGGTGAGGTCCGGGGCGATCTCGAAGGCCGCGCCCAGCAGGTTGCGGTAGAAGACCATGTGCAGGTTCTCGTCCTGCGCGATGCGGGCCAGCATCCGGTCGCACACCGGGTCGCCGGACTGGTGCCCGGTGTTGCGGTGCGAGATGCGCGTGGCGAGCTCCTGGAAGGCGACGTACGCCACCGAGTGCAGCATCGAGTGCCGGTTGTCGGACTCGAAGCCCTCGGACATGTGCTGCATCCGGAAGGCTTCGAGCTTGTCCGGGTCCACGGCGCGGGAGGCCAGCAGGTAGTCGCGCATGACGATGCCGTGGCGGCCCTCCTCGGCCGTCCAGCGGTGCACCCAGGTGCCCCAGGCGCCGTTCCGGCCGAAGAGCGAGGCGATCTCGTGGTGGTAGCTGGGGAGGTTGTCCTCGGTCAGCAGGTTCACGACCAGCGCGATCTTGCCGATCTCGGTGACCTTGGACTGCTCCGGGTCCCAGGCCTCGCCGTCCTCGAAGAATCCGGGGAAGTTCCGGCCGTCGCTCCACGGGACGTACTCGTGGGGCATCCAGTCCTTGGTGACCGTCAGGTGGCGGTTGAGTTCCTTCTCCACCACCTCTTCCAGCGCGAACAGCAGCTTGGCGTCCGTCCACGCCTCCGAGCTGCCGAGGTGGGGAGAGGCGATCGTCACGGGTACTCCTGAGTGCAAAGCGAATTACCTACGGTTCCGTAGCCTACGGAGTCGTAGGTTAAGCGCGACATCAAGGTGAGGCCAAGCCCCAGGCGTGCCTATGTCCGGTTACCTGTAGTTATCTATGCAGTTTGAGGGGCCCTGAGAGGGGAAGCCCGGCCTGAAAGTCATGCGACCAGGTGGCGCGCCGCCCCCGCCTTGACGGCGGGAGGCAGCACGCGGAGGGCAAAGTTCCGGTGTTCGCGGCCCGCCTCGGCGACGGCCGCACCGTCAGTGCCAGAGGGTCGCCCGCACCTCCTCGGCCGTGGTCGGCCGCAGCTCGCCGTCCAGCAGCAGCCAGCGCGTGATCCCGATCGACTCCAGGAACGGCACGTCGTGACTCGCCACGAGGAGCGCTCCCTCGTACGACTCCAGCGCGTCCGTCAGCTGCCGCACGCTCGCCAGGTCGAGGTTGTTCGTCGGCTCGTCCAGCATGAGCAGCTGCGGGGCCGGCTCCGCGAGCAGCAGTGCCGCCAGTGCCGCCCGGAACCGTTCGCCGCCCGACAGGGTGCCGGCCGGCCGGTCCGCCCGGGTGCCCCGGAAGAGGAAGTGCGCGAGCCGGGCCCGGATCACGTTGTTGGTGGCCTGCGGGGCGAACCGGGCCACGTTCTCCACCACCGTGCGGTCCTCGTCCAGCACGTCCAGCCGCTGCGGCAGGAACCGCGTGGCCACGTGCGTCACCGCCGTCCCCGAGGCCGGAGCCGGCAGTCCGGCGATCATGCGCAGCAGGGTGGTCTTGCCCGAACCGTTGCGGCCGACCAGTGCGATCCGCTCCGGTCCGCGCAGCTCCCACTCGCCCCGCACGGCGGCGCCGTGGGCGAGCTCCACATCGGCCAGGGTCAGCACGCGCCGGCCGGGCGGCACGCGGGTGGCGGGCAGTTCGACGCGGATCTCGGCGTCGTCGCGCACCGCCTCCTCCGCCCGGTCGAGCCGCTCCTTCGCCTGGGTGAGCTTCTCGGTGTGCATGATCCGGTGCTTGCCCGCCGATTCCTGCGCCGACCGCTTGCGTGCGCCCATGACGATCTTCGGCTCGCGCTTGTTCTCGAACATCTTCTGCCCGTACCGCTTGCGCCGGGCCAATTTGACCTGTGCGTCGATGAGTTCGCGTTTCTGGCGCTGCACGTCCGCCTCGGCGACGCGGACCATCCGTTCCGCCGACTCCTGCTCGGCCGCGAGCATCTCCTCGTAGGCGGTGAAGTTGCCTCCGTACCAGCGCACCTCGCCGTCGCGCAGTTCGGCGATCTGGTCCACCCGCTCCAGCAGCTCACGGTCGTGGCTGACCAGGACCAGCACGCCGGTCCAGGATTCGACCGCCTCGTACAACCGGCCCCGGGCGCGCAGGTCCAGGTTGTTGGTGGGCTCGTCCAGCAGCAGCACGTCGGGACGCGCGAGCAGCAGGGCCGCCAGGCGCAGCAGTACGCACTCGCCGCCGGACAGCTCGCCGACCGTACGGTCCAGCCCGACGCGGGCGAGCCCGAGTTGGTCGAGTGCGGCCAGGGCCCGCTCCTCGACGTCCCAGTCGTCGCCGACGGCGGCGAAGTTCGCCTCGGTGGCTTCGCCGGCCTCGATGGCGTGCAGGGCGGTCCGGGTGGCGCGGATGCCCAGCGCCTCGTCCACGCGGAGCGCGGTGTCGAGGGTGACGTCCTGCGGGAGGTGGCCGACCGTGCCCGCGACCGACAACTGGCCCTCATTCGGGGTCAGTTCACCGGCCATCAGTTTCAGCAGGGTGGATTTTCCGCATCCGTTGAGCCCGATCAGGCCGGTGCGGCCGGGGCCCACGGTGAGCTGGAAGCCGTCGAGGACGGGGGTTCCGTCGGGCCAGTCGAAGGACAGGTCGGAGCAGGTGATGAAAACAGGGGCATGGCTCATGGAGGCCTCCAGGTTGCGTGAGTGGTGCGTGCAACGCGGGGAGACAGCCGACGGGGCGGCGACGCGGGTGGTCGCGGTGGTCGGTGTCTCGAACCTCAGACGAGCAATGTCCTACTCCGTTTCGGCGGCAATGGGCCGTTCACGAAGCTACGGGCGGCCGGAGCCGCCCGCAAACGAATAACGCGACGAAGGGGAGCCGACGGGTGTGCGGGCGCAGGTGCGCGCGGTCAGCAGGTGTCGCGCATCAGCTGCGCCAGGCTCTGGTCCACGTCGAGGTAGAGGTGCTCCATGCCGGGCGGGACGACGCTCGCGGCCCGCTCCAGGAAGCGCTGCAGCTCGGCCGTCAGGAGCAGGACGATCGCGACGCCCTCGGGCGCGTGGAACTCGATCGTGGTCCGGTCGCCGTCGTAGGGGCGCACCCGCACGTCGCCGTGGCCCGCGGGGCCGCTGAGCCCCGACTCCAGCAGTTCGCGCGCGAAGGTCCACGAGACGGCGACGCCCTCCAGGGTGGCGGGGGCGGGGAATGTCATCCGGATGGCGAAGGGATCGGACCGCTCGTAGCAGAGAGTGACGGGAACGATCTCGATCTTCGGCGCGATGGCGACCAGACGGGCCTGCATGGCCTGCTCGATGACAGTGATCACGGCTCACTCCCTTGCGGCGGATCTGCTGCCGGGCAGTGGCTGACGCCCGGCAACCCGATAGACGCCGGAATCGGCAATTCCGTGCATGAGGGGTGACGTGACCTGTGTCACCGATTGGCCAGAAGTTGCCTGTGTGATCGCACAGAGTGACCAAAGGTCAGGTGCGAGCCAAGGACGGTCACCCGGTTCCCCGAGCGACCGGCCGCCGGAGAAGGGCTGGTTACCGCTCACTCCACAGGCCCAAGGCGCGGCTTTCCGGGGGCCGGAGGCACCCTGGACGGCGGATCCGCGGTGCGTTAGCTTCCGGCGCCATGAGACTTCTGGGAGCTGGACTCGGCGTCGGCATGTGCGGGGCACTTCTGGCGGCGGGGCTGCTGGCCGCGCCCGCCCACGCCGGGGGCGGGATGCCGGGGGGCGCGTCAGCGGCGGCGGCGGACCGTGGAAGCGCCGCGACCGCGGAAGACCTGGCCGGTGCCGGTGCCGGTGCCGGTACCGGCACCGGCACGGCGGATGCGGGGGCGGGGACAGGCCGGTTCGGCGTGGACTGGGCCCTGAAGGAGACCGGCACGGACTCGCGCTTCCGGGGCCTGGCGGCCGTCAGCCGGAACACCGCCTGGGTGGCCGGCTCCCGGGGGACTGTCCTGCGCACCGTGGACGGGGGCCGCAGCTGGCGGGACGTCTCACCGCCGGACGCGGTCGCGCAGGGACTGGAACTGCGGGACATCGAGGCCTTCGACGCCCGGCGCGCGGTCGCCCTGTCGATCGGTGAGGGCGAGGCCTCGCGGGTGCTGCGCACCGAGGACGGCGGCGCCACCTGGACCGAGACCTTCCGCAACCCCGATCCGCGCGCCTTCTACGACTGCCTCACCTTCTTCGACGCCCGGCACGGGCTGGCCATGAGCGATCCGGTGGACGGCAGGTTCCGCATCCTGTCCACGGACGACGGCGGGCGGACCTGGCGGGTGCTGCCGACCGCGGGCATGCCGGAGGCGCTGCCGGGCGAGGCCGGCTTCGCGGCGAGCGGCCAGTGCCTGGTCGGCGCGGGGCCGCGCGACGTATGGCTCGCCACGGGCGGGGGAGCCGCCGCCCGGATCCTGCACTCCTCGGACCGGGGCCTGAACTGGCGCGTCGCCGAGTCCACCCTCCCCGCGGGCGACCCGGCGCGGGGCGTGTTCGCCCTGGCGTTCCGGGACCGTACGAGGGGTGTCGCGGTCGGCGGTGACTACCGGACGGGGCAGCCGTCGCCGCAGGCGGCGGCGGTCACCTCGGACGCCGGCCGGACCTGGCGCCCGGCGGCGGCCCCGCCCCCGGCGTACCGCTCGGGCGCGGCCTGGTTCCCGTACAGCGCGGCGACGGCCCTGGCGGTCGGCCCCACGGGTACGGACCTGACGACGGACGGCGGGCACAGCTGGCGGCCGCTGGCGGCGGGCTCGTTCGACACGGTCGCGTGCGCGCGGGACACGGGCTGCTGGGCGGCGGGGGAGAAGGGGCGGGTGGGAAGGCTGGAGCGGCGGTGACCGCGGCCGGCGCGTCGCCCGCGGCCTACAGGGCCGGGTTCTCGCGGACCGCCGCAAGGTCCGAGGAGGTCTTCGTGGCGATGAACTCCGTGATGCGGTAGGCGCAGACGCCCGCCATCGTGAAGGGGTCCTCGGCCGCGATCCTCTCGACCTCGGCCCGCGAGACGCCGCCGGCCAGGATCACACCGCCGTCGCGGGGGATCTTGCGTCCCGACGCGAGGAAGACGCCGGACGCGTAGTAGCCGTCCAGCCACGCCATGTGGGCGTCCAACTGGTCTTCCACGGCTTCGATGGGCGCGGTGTAGGTGAGCTCCATGACGAACATGATCGCCAGGCTACTCTCGCCTCATCATGACGAGTGCGAAGACCCCCGCCGACGAGGCCGAGGCCCGGGCGATACAGGACGAACTGCGCCATCAGGTAGTGCTCACCGAGACCGGGCCGCCGCCCGGCGTGGGGCTGGTCACGGGGGTGGACGTCGCGTACGACGACGCGCGCGACCTCGTCGCCGCCGCGGCCGTGGTGCTCGACGCCGCCACCCTGGAGGTCGTGGAGGAGGCCACGGCCGTGGGGCACGTCAGCTTCCCCTACGTGCCCGGCCTGCTCGCCTTCCGCGAGCTGCCGACCGTACTGGCGGCCCTCGACGCCCTCACCACCGCGCCCGGACTCGTCGTCTGCGACGGGTACGGGCTGGCCCACCCCCGCGGCTTCGGCCTGGCCTGCCACCTCGGCGTGGTCACCGGGCTCCCGGTCATGGGGGTGGCGAAGAACCCGTTCACCTTCACCTACGAGGAGCCCGGAGCCCGGCGCGGTCACGCCGCCGCGCTGCGGGCCGCCGACGGCGCGGAGGTCGGGCGGGCGCTGCGCACGCAGGACGGGGTCAAGCCGGTCTACGTCTCCGTCGGCCACCGCGTCTCGCTCGACAACGCCTGCGCCCACGCCCTCGCGCTGAGCCCCCGCTTCCGCATCCCCGAGACCACCCGGCACGCCGACTCCCTGTGCCGGCGGGCCCTGCGCGAAGCGACGCGTTAGCGCGCGTCCGCCACCCGGAAGGTGATGCCGGCCTTCTGGAGGCGGGCGATGAGGGCGTCACCCATCGCGACGGCCGTCGTCAGCTGGCCGGAGACCTCCGGGAGGGCGTCGTGGGCCAGGCAGAGCGCCGACTCCGCCAGCATCTTCGCGGTCTCCCCGTAGCCCGGGTCGCCGCCCGCGACTTCGGTCAGGACGCGCCGTCCGCCGCCCTCGCCCACGAACCGCACGGTGAACCAGCTGCGCGCCCGCCGCTCCGCGTCGGGCCCCTGCCCCGGCTCCCAGCGGTCCATGAGCCAGCGCCGGGCGGGCGGGGCCTGTGCCAGGACCGCCGCCGCGCCGACCGCGGCCGTACCGCCCAAAGCGACGGGCAGGTGCTTGACGGAGGCGAAGTGGCGGTAGCGGAAGTCCGGGCCGTACCGCTCCAGGGCGGCCGCCGAGCGGGCGACGATCGTGGGGTCCAGCGTCGGCAGCGGAAGGGCCCAGGCGCCGGTCTCCCGGCTGTACCGGGGCGCGCCCACCGGGCCCCGGGCCCGGCGTCCGAGCAGCCGGGGCTCGTGCAGCCGGCGGGCGCGCGCGGCCGACAGGGTCTGGGGGCCCCGGCTGAGCGCGGTCAGAGCCGAGGCCAGGGTCCCGCCGGAGAAGAACGCGTTCGACCGCATGAAGCCGTCGACGGCGATCGCCACGCCCTCGGGCAGTTGGCGCACGGTGAAGTACGCGCCGAGGTCGGCCGGGATCGAGTCGAAGCCGCAGGCGTGCACGATACGGGCGCCGGTCTCGCGGGCGCGCGCGTCGTGTTCGACGTACATCCGGTCCACGAACTCCGGCTCGCCGGTCAGGTCCACGTAGTCGGTGCCCGCTTCCGCGCAGGCGGCGACCAGGGGCGCGCCGTACCAGACGTACGGGCCCACGGTGGTGGCCAGGACCCGTGTGGACGCGGCGAGTTCGCGCACGGCCGCGGCGTCCGAGGCGTCCGCCCGGAGCAGGGGCAGCTCCGCGTGGGAGGGATCGGCCGCGGCCAACCGCTCGCGCAGCCGCTCCAGTTTCGCGAGGTCGCGGCCGGCCAGGGCCCACCGGCAGCCGGCGGGCGCGTGCGCGGCGAGGTACTCGGCGGTCAGGGCCCCCACGAAGCCCGTGGCGCCGAACAGCACCACGTCGTAAGGCCGTTCCGTGTGGTCCTGTCGAACCGTCGCGTTCATGGCCGCTCCTCCCAGGTGGTGTCGGTGGCCGAGGCTAGTGCCGAGGCCGGAGGAAGTCACCGTGTCACGGCGCGCGGCACGGCGCCTCGCCGCGTTGTCAGCCATGACAGTACGTCCCGTACCCGTCGCGGCCCTGCGCCCCGCGAGGCACCGCACCCGATACCGCGACCCGGCAGACCCCTCCGGCCGCAGTGCCGGCGTGCGGCTCCCCGGGGGTGGCGCGGCAGGGCCGTCCGGCGAAACGACTAAACGACTAAGCGCTTGCTCTTGTGCTGCGTGGGCCGCGTTCCTAGCATCGCTGGTGTTACATCAGTTGTGTCACACAGTCGTATCACCGCGCGGACCGGAATGCTGGGGGCTCGATGGCAGTGACAGGGAACGGGTACGCGGACGCCGGCAGGCCCGGAGGGGGCCCCTCCGGCGACGGCCCCTCCGGCGGCGCCTCCGCCGGGCGCGGCCCGCTCGCCGGTGTGCGCGTCGTCGAACTGGCCGGTATCGGACCGGGCCCCTTCGCCGCCATGCTCCTCGCGGACCTCGGCGCGGACGTCGTACGGGTGGACCGGCCGGGCGGCGGCGGGCTCGCCGTCGACCCGGCCCACGACATCACCAACCGCGGCAAGCGGTCCGTCCTCGTCGACCTCAAGGCGCCCGGGGGCCCCGCCCGGGTCCTGGACCTCGTCGAACGGGCCGACATCCTCATCGAGGGCTTCCGCCCCGGAGTCGCCGAACGGCTCGGCGTCGGCCCCGCCGACTGCCACGCCCGCAACCCCGGGCTCGTCTACGGCCGGATGACCGGCTGGGGCCAGGACGGCCCGCTCGCCCGCACCGCCGGGCACGACATCGCGTACATCGCGGTCACCGGCGCGCTGGGCATGATCGGCAGCCCGGGTGAACCGCCGGCCGTTCCCGCCAACCTGGTCGGGGACTACGCGGGCGGCTCGCTCTACCTGGTCATCGGCGTTCTCGCCGCCCTCCAGCACGCCCGCGCCGCCGGCGCCGGCCAGGTGGTCGACGCCGCCATCGTCGACGGCACCGCCCACCTCACCGCCATGATCCACGGGATGATGGCGGCGGGCGGCTGGCAGGACCGGCGCGGGGCGAACCTCCTCGACGGCGGCTGCCCCTTCTACGGCACCTACGAGACCTCGGACGGCCAGTACATGGCGGTCGGCGCGCTGGAGCAGCAGTTCTACGACGAGTTCACCACCCTCCTCGGCATCCGGGACGGGGCCCCCGCCCGCAAGGACACCGCCCGCTGGGGCGAGCTGCGCGAGGCCGTCGCCACCCGCTTCAAGTCCCGCACCCGGCAGGAGTGGACGCAGGTCTTCGAGGGCAGCGACGCCTGCGTGGCCCCCGTGCTCTCGCTGCGCGAGGCCCCGCACCACCCGCACCTCGCCGCGCGCGGGACCTTCACCGACGTCGGCGGGATCATCCAGCCCGCCCCCGCGCCGCGCTTCTCGGCCACCCCGGGTTCGGTCTCCGGCGGACCCGCCCTGCCGGGCGCGCACACCGCCTCCGTAGCGGCCGACTGGGGCGTACCGGCCCTCCTGGACGACGCGCCGGACCGGCCGCGGGACACCCCGGCGGCACCGTCCGCGAAGGAGGGCTGATGGAGCTGTCCACGCAGCCCTTCCGGGAAGCGGGCGCCACCATGCTCAACGTCACGCCCGTCGGCGCCGAGCCGGCGCGGCTGGTCGAAATCGTCAGGAACTGGCTGTGAGGAGCCCATCGATGAAACGCCGGATCTTCGACGCCGACCACGAGGCGTTCCGCGAGACGGTACGCACCTTCCTCGCCAAGGAGGTGCTGCCGCACTACGAGCAGTGGGAGAAGGACGGCATCGTCAGCCGCGCGGTCTGGCGGGCCGCGGGGCGCCAGGGGCTGCTGGGCCTGGCCGTGCCGCAGGAGTACGGGGGCGGCGGCAACGCCGACTTCCGGTACGCCGCCGTGATCGCCGAGGAGTTCACCCGGGCCGGCGCCCCGGGTCTGGCCATCGGCCTGCACAACGACATCATCGGCCCGTACCTGACCTCCCTCGCCACCGAGGAGCAGAAGCGCCGCTGGCTGCCCGGGTTCTGCTCGGGCGAGACGATCACGGCCATCGCGATGACGGAGCCGGGCGCGGGCTCGGACCTCCAGGGGATCCGGACCACGGCCGAGGACCGGGGCGACCACTGGGTACTGAACGGTTCGAAGACCTTCATCTCCAACGGCATCCTCGCCGATCTGGTGATCGTCGTGGCCCGGACCACCCCGGAGGGCGGGGCGCACGGCCTGTCGCTGCTGGTCGTCGAGCGCGGCGCGGAGGGCTTCGAACGCGGCCGCAACCTCGACAAGATCGGCCAGAAGGCGCAGGACACGGCCGAGCTCTTCTTCCACGACGTACGGGTGCCCAAGGAGAACCTCCTGGGGGAGCCGAACGGCGCGTTCGGCCACCTGATGACCAACCTCGCGCAGGAGCGGATGGGCATCGCGACGGCCGCGATCGCCGCGGCCGAGTACCTGCTGGAGATCACCACGCAGTACGTCAAGGAGCGCGAGGCCTTCGGGCGGCCGCTCTCCAAGCTCCAGCACATCCGCTTCGAGATAGCGGAGATGGCCACCGAGTGCGCCGTCACCCGCACCTTCCTCGACCGCTGCATCGCCGACCACGCGGACGGCGAACTGGACCACGTCCACGCCTCCATGGCGAAGTGGTGGGCCACCGAGCTGCAGAAGCGGGTCGCCGACCGCTGCCTGCAACTCCACGGCGGATACGGATACATGACCGAATACCGGGTCGCGCGGGCCTTCACCGACGGGCGCATCCAGACCATCTACGGCGGTACGACCGAGATCATGAAAGAGATCATCGGCCGCTCCCTCCTCGGCTGACGCCGCACCCTCAGAAAGGCTTGACCAGTGAGCACCGAAGCGTACGTGTACGACGCGATCCGCACCCCGCGCGGCCGCGGCAAGGCCACCGGATCCCTGCACGGCACCAAGCCGATCGACCTGGTCGTCGGCCTCATCCACGCGCTGCGGGAGCGCAACCCCGGACTGGACCCGGCGACCATCGACGACATCGTGCTCGGCGTCGTCGGCCCGGTGGGCGACCAGGGCTCCGACATCGCGCGGATCGCGGCCATCGCCGCCGGGCTCCCGGACACCGTGGCCGGCGTGCAGGAGAACCGCTTCTGCGCCTCGGGCCTGGAAGCGGTCAACATGGCGGCGGCGAAGGTCCGCTCCGGCTGGGAGGACCTCGTCCTCGCGGGCGGGGTGGAGTCCATGTCCCGTGTCCCGATGGCCTCCGACGGCGGCGCCTGGTTCGCGGACCCGATGACGAACTGGGACACCGGCTTCGTCCCGCAGGGCATCGGCGCCGACCTGATCGCCACCATCGAGGGGTTCTCCCGGCGCGACGTGGACGAGTACGCGGCGCTCTCGCAGGAGCGCGCCGCCGCCGCCGTGAAGGAGGGCCGCTTCGCGAAGTCGGTCGTCCCGGTCACCGACCGCAACGGCCTCGTCGTCCTGGACCACGACGAGTTCATCCGCCCGGGGACCACCGCCGACAGCCTCGCCAGGCTCAAGCCGTCCTTCGCGGACATCGGCGACCTCGGCGGCTTCGACGCGGTCGCGCTGCAGAAGTACCACTGGGTGGAGCGGATCGACCACGTCCACCACGCGGGCAACTCCTCCGGCATCGTGGACGGCGCCTCGCTGGTCGCCATCGGCTCCCGCGAGGCCGGGGAGCGCAACGGCCTCGCGCCGCGCGCCCGGATCGTCTCGGCGGCCGTCTCCGGCTCCGAGCCCACCATCATGCTCACCGGACCCGCCCCGGCCACCCGCAAGGCCCTCGCCAAGGCCGGCCTGACCATCGACGACATCGACCTGATCGAGATCAACGAGGCCTTCGCGGGCGTCGTGCTGCGCTTCGTCAAGGACATGGGCGTCTCGCTGGACAAGGTCAACGTCAACGGCGGCGCCATCGCGCTGGGCCACCCGCTGGGGGCCACCGGTGCGATGATCCTCGGCACCGTCGTGGACGAACTGGAACGCCAGGACAAGCGCTACGGGCTCGTCACCCTGTGCGTGGGCGGCGGCATGGGCGTCGCCACCGTCGTCGAACGCCTGTAGGCCGTCCAGCCGCGCGGCGCGGCGAAGGCCCCGCCCGCCCCGCAGCGCCCGAGCCGGGACACCCGGCCCCCGCCCAGCCCTGCCGAACCAGACTTCCACGGAGAGACCCACCCCATGACCGAGACCCGTACCATCCGCTGGGAACAGGACGAGACCGGCGTCGTCACCCTGGTCCTCGACGACCCCGACCAGTCCGCCAACACGATGAACCAGGCCTTCAAGGACTCCATCGAAGCCGTCGCGGACCGCGCCGAGACCGAGAAGGACTCCATCCGGGGCATCGTCTTCACCTCCGCCAAGAAGACCTTCTTCGCCGGCGGCGACCTCAAGGACATGATCCGGCTGCGCCCCGAGCACGCGCAGCTCGCCTTCGACACGGGCACCGCCATCAAGCGCTCCCTGCGCCGCATCGAGACCCTCGGCAAGCCCGTCGTCGCCGCCATCAACGGCGCCGCCCTCGGCGGCGGCTACGAGATCGCCCTGGCCTGCCACCACCGCGTCGCCCTCGACGCGCCCGGCTCCAAGATCGGCCTGCCCGAGGTCACCCTCGGCCTGCTCCCGGCCGGCGGCGGCGTCACCCGTACCGTGCGCCTCATGGGCATCGCGGACGCGCTGCTCAAGGTCCTCCTCCAGGGCACCCAGTACACCCCTCGGCGCGCCCTGGAGAACGGCCTGGTCCACGAACTGGCCGCCACGCCCGAGGAGATGCTCGCCAAGGCGCGCGCCTTCATCGATGCCCACCCCGAGTCGGCGCAGCCCTGGGACGCCCCCGGCTACCGGATCCCGGGCGGCACGCCGTCCCAGCCGAAGTTCGCCGCCAACCTCCCCGCCTTCCCGGCCAACCTGAAGAAGCAGCTGAACGGCGCCCCCTATCCGGCGCCCCGCAACATCCTGGCCTGCGCAGTCGAGGGCGCGCAGGTGGACTTCGAGACCGCGCTGACGATCGAGGCCCGCTACTTCACCGAGCTGGTCACGGGCCAGACCGCCAAGAACATGATCCAGGCGTTCTTCTTCGACCTCCAGGCCGTCAACGCGGGCCGCAGCCGGCCCCAGGGCATCGCCCCGCGCCAGGTCCGCAGGGTCGCTGTGCTCGGCGCCGGCATGATGGGCGCGGGCATCGCCTACTCCTGTGCCCGCGCGGGCATCGAGGTGGTGCTGAAGGACGTCACCGCCGAGGCCGCCGCCAAGGGCAAGGCGTACGCGCAGAAGCTGCTGGACAAGGCCGTCTCCAGGGGCCGCACGACCGAGGCCCAGCGCGCCGAGCTGCTCGACCGGATCACCCCGACCGCCGACCCCGCGGACCTCGCGGGTTGCGACGCCGTCATCGAGGCCGTCTTCGAGGACACCGCCCTCAAGCACAAGGTGTTCCAGGAGGTCCAGGACGTCGTCGCGCCCGACGCGCTGCTCTGCTCCAACACCTCGACCCTGCCGATCTCCGGCCTCGCCGAAGGGGTGGCGCGGCCCGCCGACTTCATCGGCCTGCACTTCTTCTCGCCGGTCGACAAGATGCCGCTCGTCGAGATCATCAAGGGCGCCGGGACCGGCGACGAGGCCGTCGCCCGCGCCTTCGACCTCGTCCGCCAGATCAACAAGACGCCGATCGTCGTCAACGACTCGCGCGGCTTCTTCACCTCGCGCGTCATCGGCCAGTTCATCAACGAGGGCGTGGCCATGGTCGGCGAGGGCGCCGAGCCCGCCTCCGTGGAGCAGGCGGCCGCCCAGGCCGGCTACCCGGCCAAGGTGCTCTCCCTGATGGACGAGCTGACCCTCACCCTCCCGCGCAAGATCCGCAACGAGACCCGCAAGGCCTTCGAGGCCGAGGGCCGCCCGTGGGCGGAGCACCCGGCCGACACCGTCATCGACCGGATGGTGGACGAGTTCGGCCGCCCGGGCCGCAGCGGCGGGGCGGGCTTCTACGAGTACGACGAGAGCGGGAAGCGCTCCCGCCTGTGGCCCGGACTGCGCGAGCACTTCGCCAAGCCGGGGCACGAGATCCCCTTCGAGGACATGAAGGAGCGGATGCTCTTCTCCGAGGCGCTCGACACCGTCCGCTGCCTCGACGAGGGGGTCCTCACCTCCGTCGCCGACGCGAACATCGGCTCCATCATGGGCATCGGCTTCCCGGCCTGGACCGGCGGCGTGATCCAGTACATCAACGGGTACGAGGGCGGCCTGCCGGGCTTCGTGGCCCGTGCCCGCGAGCTCGCCGGCACGTACGGCGAGCGCTTCACCCCGCCCGCCTCGCTCGTGGCGAAGGCCGAACGCGGCGAGACCTACACCGACTAGGACCGCGCACGGGGAAGGCCCGCCGGTCCCGCACCGCGGCCGGCGGGCCTTCCCCGCGATTCGAACGCGCGTACCGCGCCTGGTTATGCTGCTGCGCGAGTGACGCCGTGCGGGTTCCGTGGCGTCGAGGGGCGAGTCGCAGGGGGAGAAGGCACACGTGGAGGTGAAGGAGAGCAGCGGCGAGGCCGCCGAGCTGAGGAAGCGCGCGCGGCAGCTGCGCGACTGCGCACGGGAGGCGCGGGCGCTCGCCGGCAGGCTCGGACCGTACTTGGACGACGCGGTCAAGCGGGCGACGCCCCGTGCGAGCAGCCTGTGGTCCGGCGGTGACGCGGCGGTGATCTGGCAGGGCCCGTTCGCCGACCAGTGCACCACCGTCCTTCAGAACCACCGGCAGTCGCTGAACGGCATGGGCGGCGCCCTGCAGGCAGACGCCACGCGCTGGGAGAACCAGGCCGCCGAACTCGACAAGCAGGCCACGGCGAAGGACAAGGCCGAAGCCGCCACGGGCGGCAACCGATGACCTTCAGGGGCTTCGACGCCGCCAAACTGAGGAGGCTCGCCAAGGACCTGGACGGTCTCGGGCAGAACAGCGGCCGCCTCCACACCCAGCTCGCCGCGGTCCTGACCACGGCTCAGCAGAACCTGCCCGCCGGGCAGTCGGCCTCCCGGAGCCCGGCCCTGCAGGACCTGGTCGGCGACCTGGTCCCCATGCCGTTCTTCGGCCGCCGGAGCCTGCCGGGCTCCCTCGGCGGTGAACTCGGCGAGATGCAGTCGTCGATGACCCGCCGGATCACGCAGCTCGAAGGGCTCCAGGAGCTCGCCCGCAAGGGGTACCCGGTCAGTGACAGCCTCCTCTTCCTGGACGAGGCGGCGCCCGACGCCAAGAAGATCGACGACGCGCTGCGCCGCCTGGAGGGTCTGCGCGGCACGGATTTCGGGGTGAACGGCAACCGCGACGACCTGGAGAAGATCGCCCGCGAGCTGGACGGGCTGACGGCTGCCGAGGCGGACGCCCTCATCGCCAAGGCGTCGCCCGAGGACCTCGCCTTCTTCAACCAGCTGGCCACCTGCACCGACGACTCGGGCTGGTCCCCGTTCGACAACAACGGGCTTCCGGAGAGCCGGCTGCGGCAGACCCTCGGAGGAATGCTCGCGAAGATCAGCCCGGAGAACATCGGCACGTTCCAGACCGCGTTCCCCGGCATCCAGCCGACCTTCACCAACACGGGCGCCTACGAGAGCGGCGGGAACAACCAGAACGGCCAGACCAACAACGGCATCCACTGGGCCCCGCCCTCGGACCCCCTGTTCAACAACGGCGTCTCGGCCGACGACGTCAACCAGCGGCAGTTCGGCGACTGCTGGTACGTCGCCTCGCTGGCCGGACTGGCCCAGAAGGACCCGCAGTTCATCCAGGACGGCATCAAGCAGAATCCGAACGGCACGGTCAGCGTGCGGGTCTGGGACAAGAACGGCTCGTACCAGTGGATCACCATGACCGCGGACCTGCCCACGGACCAGAACGGCAGCCCGATCAGCACGTACGGCAACGGCGAGACCTGGCCCGCGTACTACGAGAAGGCCTTCGCGATCGCCTACGCCGACGACGGTGACGGGGAGCGCGGCTACGGCGGGATCGAGGGCGACGACCCGAAGAAGTCCGCCCCCTACCTGACCGGGCAGGAGGGCCAGGACCTCAGGACGGGCGGCTTCCTGGGCATCGGCGAACACGACGACAAGAACCTGTCCTCGCTCAAGAACGCCTTCGACGCGGGCAAGGTCCTGACCGTCTCCACCCCGCCCGACGAGAGTCTGGCCAAGAACCACCCGAAGTCCTGGGACCCCTCGTACTGCACCAACCACGCCTACTACGTGCGCGGGTTCACGGACGACGGGAAGATCATCCTGGGCAACCCCTGGGGCACCGCCGGCTACAAGCCGATCGTCGTCTCCCAGGAGGAGTTCAACAAGTACTTCCAGAGCCCGGAGGCGTTCGATGTCCCCTGACGGCAGCACGGCCGAATCCGAACCCCGGAAGGTGAAGTACCCCTTCGAGTTCGAGGGCCGCTGGCCCCTGCGCTACCACGTGCCGTACGCCGTCGTGCACGAGGGCCGGACGTACCAGGTCCTGGCGGACCTCTTCGCCGAGCCCTCCGTGCACGGGCGGATCACGATCAGCCACGCCGGCGAACTCGTGGCGCGCCACGACGACCTCACGCCCGGGGACACGGTGGAGATCACCGGCGACACCTGGCGCGTCCGGGACGTCGAGTACCGCACCCGCGTGGTGCTCGTACGGGCGGCGGACCGCGGGGACGACGCCGGGGACGACGCCGGCGGGGACGCGGGGGACGGCCCCGGAAGCGGCCCCGGGGGCGACGGCCCCGGGACCGATGACGACCACGGCAAGGGAGCGACGGATGCACAGGCCGGCCGCTAGGCACGCCGCCGCGGCGGCGGTCACCGCGCTGCTGCTGACGGCATGCGGCACGCACGACGAGGCCGGCGGTGCGGACCCGACGGCGCCCGCGGCCCCGGCCCCGGCCGACAAGGGGCCGGTCTGCGTCGGCGAGGCCTCGAAGGACGGCGTGCGCCTGCTGCGCGGCGGCGGCTTCCGGCTGCCCGGCGGGGGAGGGGCGCAGTACGTCGCCGCGAGCGCCGACGGCACCACCCGTACCGCGGTCCTGCGCGAGGGGGCCGTGTACGAGGACGGCAGGCCGGAGCAGACGGTCACCCCCGGCCAGCAGGTCACGTTCGCGGGCCGCGCCTACACCGTGGGCCAGATCTGCTCCTACCGGGTCGTCCTGGAGCCGGCGGACGCGGGCGACCGGGCCGCCCTCGCCAAGGCGCCCGCGTCGATGAAGTCGACCGGTGGCGCCGCGGACGACGGGCTGTGCTTCACCACCGACCCCGCGGTGGCGGCCGCGGCGTCCAAGGGGTTCCCGGCGGAGGGCGGCATGCTGTCGATCCTCGCCAACGGCGGTGCGGCGCGCTTCCCCACCGGCCTGTCCCTGACGGTCGCGGCCGTCGACCCGCAGGCGGGAACGGCCCACTTCAAGGGCGTGTGCGCGGCCGTCATGGTGGCCGACTACGAGGACGTCCGGATCGGCGACACCGTGGAGCTCGCCGGTGCCCGCTTCGAGGTGGCGGAGCTGACGGAGCAGGCGGTGCGGCTGCGGCGCACGGCGTAGCCCGACATCCCCCGGGCGCCCGCGCCCGGGGGATTTGGCGGCTACGCCGCGTCGTCCCCGGAGACGAACGCCGCCCGCAGTTCCTCACGCAGCGAGCGCTGGAAGGCCGTCACCAGCGCCTGCACCACCATCGGCTGCATGTGCGCGGACAGGGCCTTCATCGACTCCACCCGCTCCGGATCGCTCTCGCCCTCGGTGAACGGCCCCCACACCTCGTCCCGGAACAGTGCGGTCAGCTCGTGCGCCGCCGACCTGGTGTGCTCCACCAGGACCTGCCGGGCCGCCAGGATCGTCTCGTGCGCGATCGGTACGTCGAGCAGGGCGACCCCCAGCCGCAGCAGCCCCACGTCCACCCGGAACCCCCCTCCCGAGGGCGCCAGCACGTTCATCGCCGTCAGCCGCCGGACATCGGTGTCCGTCAGCGGCCGCCCCGCCCGCCGCTCCAACTCCTCCCGCGACGCCTCCTGCGCCGCGTCCGGGGCCCAACTCGCCACCATCGCGCGGTGGATAGCCAGGTCGTGCGGGCTCAGGTCGGCGGGGAGCGCTTCCAGATAGCGCTCGATGGCCGACAGGGTCATGCCCTGGTGCTGCAACTCCTCGATCAGGGCCAGCCGGGACAGGTGCTCCGGGCCGTAGTGGCCCACCCGACGAGGACCGATCACGGGAGGGGGCAAAAGCCCGCGCGTGCTGTAGAACCGTACGGTGCGCACGGTGACGCCCGCCCGGGCCGCCAGCTCGTCCACGGTGAGCATCGGCTCGGGTGCCTGGTCGGCCATCGTCTGCGCCTCGCTCTCTGCTCCACAGCTTGGGTTCAACAGTATTGCTGTCGCACCAACGATGTGAAACGGCCAGGAGCTGCCCATGCCCACGAACCTGCGACTGCCCGGACGACCCGAAGACCTCACCGTGCCTGCCCTGCTGGCCCGCAACGCCGCCGAGTACGGGGAGCTCCCCGCCCTCTCGTGGCGCACCGGACCCGATGCCGGGCAGTGGACGACCCTCAGCTGGAGCGAGGTCCGCCGGCAGGTCGCCGTCCTCGCCGCCGGCTACGCCTCCCTCGGCGTCGAGCGCGGCGAGCACGTGCTGCTGATGATGTCCAACCGACCGGAGCACTGGCTCAGCGACCTCGCCCTCGTCCACCTCGGCGCCGTCCCCGTCACCGTGTACGGGACCTCCGCGCCGGAGCAGACAGCCCACATCGCCCGCCACAGCCGGGCCCGGACCGCCGTCGTCGAGGGCGCCCGCGAACTGGCCCGGTGGGAACCGCTGCTGGCCGACCCGGGCGTACCGCTGGAGCGGCTGGTGGTGGCCGAGGCGGCCGAGGCCGGGCCGCACTCCACGTACGCGTCCCTGTACGCGGGCGGCGCCCGGCAGCACCGCGCGGACTCCTTCGAGAAGGCCTGGCGCGAGACCCGCCCCGAGGACCCGCTGACCGTCGTCTACACCTCGGGCACCACCGGCGACCCCAAAGGCGTCCGGCTGACCCACCGCAACCTGATGCTCCAGACGGTCCGGCTCGACCGGCACGTCGACCTGCCCGAGCACGCCGAGCACATCTGCTACCTCCCCTTCGCGCACATCGCCGAACGGGTCCTGGGCATCTACCTGCCCCTGCTGCGCGCCGCGCACGTCCGGCTGTGCGCCGATCCCACCGCCGTCGCCGGAGCGGTCCGCGAGCTGCGGCCGGTGCAGTTCTTCGGCGTGCCCCGGGTGTGGGAGAAGCTCGCCGCCGGCGTCAAGGCGGTCCTTGCGCGGCTGCCGCGGGAGCAGCGGGAGGCCATCGAGGCGGCCAACGACCTGGCCCGCGCCCTGGCCGGCCACCGGGAGCGCGGTGAGCCGGTCCCGGCCGCGCTCGAAACCGCGTACACCCGAGCCAAGGAGCAGGTGCTCGACCCGCTGCTGGGCCTCGCGGGCCTGGACCGGCTGATATGGACGGCCAGTGCCACCGCGCCGATGCCGATCGACGTGGTCCGCTTCTGGGCCGGCTGGGGCATCACCATCATGGACGCCTGGGGGCTCACCGAGACCGCCGGCGTGTGCACGGTCAACAGCCCGGACGCCTTCCGGCTCGGATCGGTGGGGCGGCCGATCGAGGGGCTGGAGATCCGTCTCGCGCAGGACGGGGAGATCCTCACCCGGGGCGCCACCGTCTTCGGCGGCTACCTGCGGCCCGACGGCTCGGTGGAGAGCGCGACCGACGCGCAGGGCTGGTTCCCGACCGGGGACGTCGGCCGGCTCGACGAGGACGGGTTCCTCTGGCTGACCGACCGCAAGAAGGAACTGATCATCACCTCGAACGGGAAGAACGTCTCCCCGGCGCTGGTGGAGAACACGGTCAAGGAGCACCCGTTGATCGGCCAGGCGCTGGTGCACGGCGACGGCCGGTCCTACCTGGTCGCGCTGCTGGTCCTGGACCCCGACATGGCCCCGGTGTGGGCCGCCGCCCAGGGGCTGGAGGCGGCCTCGCCCGCCGAGCTGGCCGAGCACTCGGCCGTGCGCGCCGAGGTGGCCCGCGCGGTCGAGGCGGCCAACGCCCGGCTCAACCGCACCGAGCAGATCAAGCGGTACCGGCTGCTGGCCGAGGAGTGGGGGCCCGAGAGCGGGGAGCTCACCCCGTCGCTCAAACTGCGGCGCCGCGTCGTCCGGGAGAAGTACGGATCCCTGATCGACGGCCTGTACGAGGACCCGTACCGGGCCCCGTGACCCGGACCGCCCCGCCCGGCTGGGCGGGGCGGTCAGTCCCCCGGGTGGCCGGGGCGGGGGTTCAGCGGGTGCCGACGGCGACGATGGCGAGGGCGTCGAGCGCGATGACGGCGTACGCGGTCTGTCGCCGCGGCTCGTTCACGCGGCGGCCCAGCAGTGCGCCGGGTGGTGGTGGACGGCCCAGGCGTATCCGCAGGTCGTGCACCGGGCCATGGGTCCGCCGTACAGCGGTGCGATTCGGGCGGGCAGGCCGCAGGAACACGGCACGTCCTGCCGGTCGCACACCCCGTCCGGGTGCGCCGCGGATGCGGTGGCCTCCCGCGTCAGCCGCGTCAGATCGAAGGCCTGCTGCTCCATCCGCCCCAGGCCGGCGCTCACCACGGTGTGGCCTCGGCGAGGCGGGCCGTGCCGACGCGGACGAGGAGTGCGACGGCGGCCGAGGGGCAGTGCCGGGGCCCGTGGCCGGGGGCCGCCCAGTACACCGGCGTCTGGGGCGAGTACCGGTCGAGGTCGGGGGCGGGGACGCCGAGGTGCGTGCCGGGGGGCAGGGCCTCGACGCCGGGGGTGGTGGTCCCCCAGTCGAGCTGTGCGCCGGTTGCCGTCAGGGGGTAGTAGTTGCGGCCGCGTCCGTCGTGGATGACGGGCCCGTCCAGGCGGTCGTCGAGTACGGAGCCGACTCTGTCGGGGTCCGCGGACTCCAGGGCCGCGTGGACGATCGCCTCGGGCAGCCGGACCGCGCCGAACCCGCGGCCCACCGGGATCACGGCGATACCGGAATCGGCCCACTCCGTCCACACCCGGGCGGGGTCCGGGTGACTGGAAGCGAGCCATTCGCCCATCGTCTCGCGGCGTCTCACGACTGCTCTCCCTACCGTCGCCAACGGGTCGTGAGACCAGCCTGACGCGGCGGCAGAGCAGGATTACTCACAGATTTGTGAGTGCTACAGCCCGATCCACCGAGCCATCCCCCCGAGGCTGTCGGGCGCGCGCCGCGACATGTGCACCAGCCCGCGGATCGTGCTCCTTGTGCCGGGCAGATGCCGTGTCTGCTCCGGTGCCACCCTCCGCGCCTCCGCCAGGTACCGCAGCGATGTCTTCGCCGACCCCGCCTCCATCTCCACCAGCGCACGGTCCACCAGGTAACGGGCCCGCCGGGACGTCAGCGTCGAGGCCGGAAGGCGAAGGGTTCGAGCCCGGGCGAGGGCCGTGTCGAAATCGCTCATAGCGATCGAGGTACCGAGTTCGTGCAGCTTCACGTTGGCTTGCCCGAACGACAGCCAGTGCACATCGCAGGCCTCCCCGCCCACTCGGTCCGCGAGCTCTCGGGCAGCGGCCAGGTGCGTATCCACCGCGGCCGCGTCCTCGTTCGTCGCAGCCACCGTAGCCAGCCCGAGGTGGAGCTGTCCGGTCACGGCCAGAGCCTCGCGGCTCGTCTCTCCGTTGAGCAAGGCCTGCCCGGAGGTGATCAGCGACGAGGACATGGCGCCCCGCCACAGGGTCGCGCGCTTGTAGCGCTGAACGGCTTCCAGACAGGGGTCCGACGCCCGGCCCGCCGCCCAGCCCATCCGGTCGAGGGCGACGCGAGCAAGGTCTGGGTGGTCGAGTTTCAGGGTGACGTCGTGTGCGGTGCGGTAGGCCGAGGCGAGCGCCTGCCACACGGGTGTTGTCGGCCCCGTCCACGCGGTGTGCGTCAGCTCAATGATCAGAGCCGGCAGGGCGCGTGCTGCGGCCCGAAGATGTGTGGCCCGCACCTGCTGGCACAGAGTGTCCGCCTCGGCGATCAGGTTCGGCAACGGTCGGATCCTGAGCAGGTCAAGGTTGGGGCCGAGGTCGAACCGGTCAAGGGCTTCCCGGATCGGGGTGACGAGGGAGACCAGCCGGTCGGGGGGCAGCGATGTCAATGCAGGGGGGCCTGTCAACCGGGACGCGTCCACTTTGAGAGCTTGTGCCACGGCCGCTACGAAGCCGGGAGTTGCGGGACGCGCACCGCATTCGACTTGGTTGAGAAGGCTGAGGCTGTACGGGATTCGGTGGGCTAGCTCGCGTTGAGTGAGGCGGGCGAGGCGCCGCTGTTCCTGGATCCGCGATCCGGTGTGGCCATCGTCAAGTGCGGGCATAGCGGTCTCCGTCCACGACTCGTCATCATGGACGGTACCGCGCACAATGCGCTCGGTCTGCCTTCGCCCCGACTCCGCGCGGATCGGGAGCGGTTGCATAGGCTCAGGTGCCATGACGACGAGGACGTTGTACCTGCTCTGCTCGGCCGCGCCGCCCGTCTTCGAGGTCGCTGGTGTGGTGGCAGAGGCGCAGCGCCGTGGCTGGGACGTGTGCCTTGGGCTGACGCCCACAGCTGCCGACTGGTTGGAAGACAGCCTGTCCGGTCTGACCGCACTGACCGGGCACCCGGTCCGTAGCCGCTACAAGCGGCCCGGAGACTCCGACGTATGGCCCAAGGCGGACGCGATCCTAGTGGCCCCGGCCACCTTCAACACGGTCAACGCGTGGGCGCTGGGCCTCACTGACCGGTTCGTCGTGGGCGTCGTCGCCGAGGCCATCGGTAAGGAGATCCCGATGGCCGTGATGCCCTGTGTGAACTCGGCCTATGCCCGACATCGAGCCCTTGACCGGTCCTTGCAAGAGCTGCGGGACATGGGTGTGGAGGTGCTGTACGGCGAGAGTGGCTTCGAGCCGAACGCGCCCGGCGAGAAGCGCCCGTACCCATGGGCGCTGGCGCTCGACTCCGTTGACCGACTCGTCGGCTAGTACTCCAGGCGCATTTCGTGATGAGGGCGTTGCAGGCGTCGTGGGTCGGGTGTGCGCGGGCTCAGTTCGTATATCGAGAATTCCTGCAGGTGCGGCTCGGTAGGGTCGGGCCGTGATCCCGGATGAAAGTGGCCCTGTCGATCCGGCACCTGCCCTGAACTGGCAGGACGGCTCCACACTGCGCTGGACCGAACAGCCCGAGGAGGTCGATGCCGCGTTCGGCCGGGACGAGTCGCTCGTCGGGTGTCTGTCATCGCGCTCGCTCTCAATCATGCGGACGCGGACGCGATTCTGCTCCGAGTCGCCAAGGCACTGGAGGCGGAGGACCCGGAGGTCCGCCGCCAAGGTGTCGTTGCTCTGGCCCACGTCGCCCGTCTGCATCGAACCGTTGATCGACGATGTCTCGATCTCCTCCGCGGTTGCCCACGTGGCAACGAAGCCGATGATGACCTGTGGTCCTTCGTCGCCCACCGGCGGCTTCCCTGGTGGCTCTGGCGGCACCACTTCACGGAGCGACTGACCTGGTTGCTCAGGGACAGGTGGCGGGACTGACCCTGCCAGTGGCAGCACTGCCAGTATGGCCGCGCCGATCGCGCCGATCGTGCCCCTGCGGGCCTCGAACTCCGTCCGCGCCCGACATGCGGTGGCGGCCGTGACGGCGGTGGAGGCTGCGGTGCGAGGGCGCGGGGAGGTGGCCGAACCGCCCCATCGCCCGCTCGGCTGCGGTCATCGCGGTGGAGACCGGGTCCGCCCGCACGCGCCGCGAACTGGCCACCCTGGAGCGGGCCATGCGGCCGTGGCACGATGCGCCGGTAGGCCGGGACCTCGCCGAGGTGCCGGCGCCTGTGACCGAGGGGAGCTGACATGGGCGTACCGCAGCCGATGACGCACGAGCAGATCGCTGAACGGCTGGCCGCGCTGCCGGGATGGGAGCAGGACGGCTCGGCGATCGCCCGGACGTATCTGATCCGCTACCACGCCGCGGTGGCCGCGATAGTCACGATCGCGGACCGCTCCCGCAGGGTCCAGCACCACGCGGACCTCGACCTGCGTATCGATCACCTGCGGGCGTCGATCACGACGCACGACGCGGGTAACCGACTGACCGCAGCCGACTTCGACCTCGCGCACCGTATCGACGAAATCGTCGCCGCACACCAGGCGATCCCCCTGGACTGACCCCGCACGCACGAAAGCGCCCCCTCCCAACCCGAAGGCGGGCAGGGGGCGTTGTGCTATTCGGTCCTGGTTGTCTACGGGGCCGGGTGGCCCACTACGGGGTTGTGGTCGGAGAGGTTGGTGTAGGTGTAGGAGGTGCCCCAGCTGGAGACCGTCCAGGGGGCCGACACCTCGTTCACCACGTGGTTCTCCCAGGCGGCCGGACGGGCGTGGCCCTTGCGGTGGAGGACGTAGTCCAGGTCCTCGCGCGGGTCCGTGGGGTAGCGGTAGCGCGCGATCGAGTTCTGCGCGGTGTCGAAGGAGTACGGGTGGCCCGTGCGGGTGTCCGAGCCGGCCAGGTCGGCGTTGGCGAGCATCGAGGCGTACTCGGGCGTGCGCGAGTCGACGTTCAGGTCCCCGGCCACGATGACCTGCTCGTTCGCCGGGATGTTCTTGCCGTCGAGGAAGCCGTCGATGGCCCGGAACTGGCGGGCGCGCATCTCCGCCGCCTCACCGGCGCCGCAGCCCGGGTCGGTGGACTGGGCGTGGGTGCCGACCACGTGCACCCTGGCGCCGTTCACATCGAGCACCGCGTAGGCGAAGCCCTTGTTCGACCACCAGTCGGCGCCGCAGGCGTCCTTGAACACGACCTGCTCCTTGCGCACGATCGGCCACTTGCTCAGGATCGTGACGCCGCCGTCCTCCGGGGTGGTCGAGGAGTACGCGCCCCCGGTGGCGTCCCAGCCGCTCCTGCTCCGGCCGATGACCGGGGTCTGGTACGGGTACTGCGCGGCCGAGTTGGCCTTCAGCGCGTCGGAGGCGCCGTTGTCGAAGGCCTCCTGGAGCACGACCACGTCGTGTCCCTGGTAGTACGGCGCCCGGGGGATCGCCGCCGCGCGGTGGTCCTGGCCCCAGTTCGGGTAGAGGTTCTTGCTCATCAGGAAGACGTTGTACGACAGGACGCTGAGCCGGGGCGCCGCGGACTCCGCGGCCGCGGCGGTGGGCGTGGCGGTGGCCGCGAGCGCGCCGGCGGCTATCGCCGCGACGACCGCGGCGGCGGCCCGGGGACGGCGGTGCGTGGTGAGCGGCATGAGGTCTCCATCGTTGCGGCGGGACGAGCGGGGAAGATCGGCTCCGTCATCCAAGCAGCCGCGGTTACCTCTGGGTAACACCCGTGACAAGACTTTCTGTCCGGAACACGGCGGGGCGGGTACGGCGGTGAAAACGGAGCCGATCAGTCCTCCGGCCGGGCCCCGCGCCGGGCCCCTGGCCGGGTCCGCGAACGCGGCCGCGTGCGGGTCGCGTACGGGCCGCATACGCGTCCGAGCGAGGCCGCGTGCGCACGGCCGGGCCGCCCCCGGGGGAAGGACCGCGAGCGCCGTCATACTGGGAGTACGGCGAGGCCGACACCCTGGGGGCGCACGCATGAGCACGACGGACCACCCGGCGCAGGACCCCGCGGCGCAGGCGGCGCAGGCGGCGCAGGGGCGCCCGCGCGCGGCAGGCGGCCGCCGGGCCGACCCGGAGCCGCCCCCGCCCGGGGGCGTGCTGTGGACCATCGCCGGCGACGTCCGAACGCTCCTGATGCTGCCCGCCGCCTTCACCATGCAGGTCGCGCACCCCGCGATCGCCGCCGGCGTCGACGAGTACTCGGTCTTCCGCACCGACCCGTGGGGGCGCGGCGAGCGCTCGCTGCGCTCCGCCCAGCTGTGGGTCTACGGCGGCGAGGAGGCCGCCGAGGAGGGCCGCCGGGTGCGCCGCCTGCACAAGGACATCCAGGGGATCGACACCCGGGGCCGGCGCTACCACTCCCTCGACCCCGCCTGCTATGCATGGGTGCACGCGACCGGCTTCCCGGTCTACGTGTACGCCGGCCGGTACCTGCTGCGCCGCTTCACGCCCGCCCAGGAGCGCCGGCTCTACCAGGAGTGGCTCCAGGTCGGCCGGATCCTCGGCCTCCACGACCGGGACATGCCGCAGACCGTCGAGGAGTACTGGACGTACTGGGCCCGCATGCTGGCCGAGGAGATCGGGCCCACGAAGGTCGTCCGCGAGCTGGTCGCCACCGACGTGCCGCTGCCCCGACCCGAGGGCGGCCCGGCGGCCGTGCGGCTGCTGGTGCGGCTCGCCTGGCCGGCGCTGCGGGCGGGGTTCCTGCGCCTGCGGGCCTTCGTCACCGTCGGGTACATGCCGCCCGAGGCCCGCGCCGCGATCGGCCTGGAGTGGAGCGCCGCCCAGGAGCGCAGGCTCCGGTGGTTCAGCGCGGCGGTGCGGATCCTCGTACCGCTGCTGCCGGAGCGGCTGCGGTACCTGCCGCTCGCGCGGGCGGCGCGCGCCCGATGGCGCGCCGCCGCCCGCTGACGGGCTCAGTGGTCGTGGATCGCGTTCGTCTCCGCGATCTTCTTCCACGACTTCGGCTCGACCGGCGGCGCGGCCGGGAGCGAGCGGGCCGACGGCTGCCGCTGCTCCGCCGCCCGGTCCGCGGCCTCCGGGTTCAGCGCGGAGGCCGCCGGCTTGCCCGGCGTGTACAGCCAGGTCTCGAACAGCTGGGCCAGGGGCTTGCGGGAGATCTTCTCCGCGTAGCGGACGAAGTCCCCGACCTCGGCGTTGCCGTGCGCGCGCTCGGTCGGCCAGCCCTTGAGGATCTGGAAGAACGCCTCGTCGCCGACCTCGTTGCGCAGCGCCTGCACGGCGATCGCGCCGCGGTCGTAGACCGCTCCGTGGAACTGGTTGTCCGGACCGGGGTCGCCCGGCTTGACCTGCCAGAACGGGTCCTCGGCCGGGCGGATCGAGTAGGCCCAGTCGGCCAGCTCCCGCGCCGTGCCCTCGCCCTCCTTCTCCGACCACAGCCACTGGCTGTAGCGGGCGAAGCCCTCGTTGATCCAGATGTCCTTCCAGCTCTCGATGGACACGCTGTCGCCGTACCACTGGTGGGCCAGCTCGTGCACGACCACCGAGATGTTGGCGCCGTTCTGGAACTGCCGCGGCCCGTAGAACGGGCGGGTCTGGGTCTCCAGCGCGAAGCCGGCGTTCACGTTCGGCACGTACCCGCCCAGCGCGTTGAAGGGGTACGGCCCGAAGAGGCCCTCCAGCCACTCCGCGACCTCACCGGTCCGCTCCACGCTCGCGCGCGCCGCGCCCGCGTTGTCGCCGAGGTCCTTGCTGTAGGCGTTGAGGATCGGCAGCCCGCTCGCCGTCCGGTCGGTGGTGATGTCGAACCGGCCGACGGCGAGCGTGGCGAGGTAGGTGGCCTGCGGCTTGTTGGACCTCCAGTTGTACCGGGTCCAGCCGAGGCGGGAGGTCTGCGACTGGAGCACGCCGTTGCTGATGGCCTGGGTGCCGTCGGGCACGTTCACCGACACGTCGAAGGTGGCCTTGTCGAGCGGGTGGTCGTTGCTCGGGAACCACCAGATCGCCGAGTCGGGCTCCTGCGCCGCCACACCGCCGTCGGGCGTGCGGTGCCAGGCCGTCCAGCCGTCCACCTTCAGCTCGGAGGGCTTTCCGGCGTACTTGACGACCACGGTGAGCGGGGTGTTGCGGGCCAGCGGCTTCGCCGGGGTGACCTCCAGCTCCTGCGTGCCGGTCGCGGCGAACCCCGCCTTGACGCCGTTCACCCGGACCTCGCTGACCCGCAGGCCGAAGTCCAGGTTGAAGCGGGACAGGTCCTGCTTGGCGGTGGCCAGGAGGGTGGCGGTGCCTTCGAGCAGGTCCGTCTTCGGCTGGTACTGCAGGCGCAGGTCGTAGTGCGAGACGTCGTATCCGCCGTTGCCGCTGGCCGGGTAGTAGGGATCGCCGATACCCGGGGCTCCCGGGCCGTAACTCGCCGCCGACGCCGGGATCACCAGCAGCAGGGAGGCGGCGAGCACGCTCGGGGCGAGGACTTTGCGGTGCACGAAGGGCTCCAAGTGGTAGGGGAGACACATCGGTTCACGGTCTCGTCGTTCGACCGTATTCACCCCTGGCGGCCCACGTCATGTCCATGGCCCCCGCTGTCACACGATCGCCATCCGGCCGCAAGAATCACCCGCCCGGATGCCCCGCCCCGGGCCTCCCACCTGTGCGTCCGTCCTGCTCCGCCCCGTTCGCACCCCGTTTGCGCGGGGCACCCGGCGCCCCGCGCACGGCCGGAACATCGTCCTGATGCCGCCGCACGCCCGGCCGCACGCCCGACGCACGGCCGCGCGCGCAAGCCGGACGCCGGGATCCGACCCGTACGAGTGACACCGCGGCCACCGCCGCCGGTTGAGGGCCTAGCGTGGTCGGCCTGCGCCCCGCCAGGGGGGCGACCAGCACCGGGGGGTGCCGTGGGCAGTTACGAGCCGGTCAGGGGCAGCGCGTACTCGGGGAGCGACTGGATCGGGCAGAGCCGGCACTCCTTCTGCGTCGGGATGGCCCTGCACTACGACGCGAAACGGCGCGAGGCGCTCGCCGACGGGGACACCGGGAGCGCGCGGACGTACGAGGCCTGGGGGACGGCGTTCCTGACGGAGACGCAGAACTGGCTGACGGGGCGCTTCGTCCACGGCGGCTACGAGCCCAAGCGGATCGTCCCCGACGAGGAGGCGCCCGGACTCCGCGCCCGGGACGCCGAACGCGAGCGGGCCGCGGCGGACGCCGCCGCCCTGGCCGAGGCCCGGAAGCGGGCAAGGCTGCGCGCGGCCCCCGGCGCGTACCGGCCGTACTCGGGCGGCCTGCCCACCCTCGGACGGCGCCGGCGCTGAGCGGACACGCCGGGCCGCCCTTCCCGCCGGGCCGCGCTCCGCCCCGGCGGCGGGCGGCGGTAAGGCCCCTGTCGGCGGCGGAAGGCCCCTCGGCGGGCGTCCCGGAGGCCCCCTCTGTCCCACATACCGAATAGTCGGTAACCTGCCGGGCATGACGCTTCCCCCGCTCGCCGCCCGGCACTGCTGGCACGGTGCGATCAACCCGCTGCACTCCACGGTCTACTTCTCCCCGGACACCGCCAAGGAGTTCGCCGCCCTCGGGATCACCGACCCGGTCGCCGTCAACCTCGCGAGCCGCTCCGCCGCCATGGGCGCGGTCACGGCCGGCACGGTCGCCGCCACCTTCTACAACTACGCGCACCAGCACATCGCCGCGCACGTGCCCGCCGTATGGGACACCGCCACCCCCGCGCAGGTCCTCGCCGCCCGGCTGCGGGCCGCCGACGCCACCCTGCGCCGCCTGCTCGGCGCCGAGACGATCGCCTCGCCCGAGCTCGCCGAGGCCGCCGACCTGGCGATACGTGCGGCCGAGGGCTGCACCCGGCACGCCCGCCCCCTGTACGCGGCGCACGCCGACCTCCCCGTCCCCGAGACCCCGCACCTGCGGCTGTGGCACGCCGCCACCCTGTTGCGCGAGCACCGGGGCGACGGCCACCTCGCCGCCCTCCTCGTCGCCGGCCTGGACCCGGTGGAGGCTCTCGTCAGCCACACCGCGACGGGCAAGGGGATGACCCCGAAGTGGACCAGGGCCACCCGGGGCTGGCGGACGTCCGACCTGGAGGACGCCGCCGAGCGGCTGCGCCGGCGCGGCGTGCTCGACGCCGAGGGGGCGCTGACCGAGGAGGGCGTCGCCCTGCGCGAACGGCTGGAGACCGAGACCGACCGCCTCGACTCCGCCCCCTACGAGCACCTGGGCGCGGCGGGAGTGGCCCGCCTCGCGGAACTCGGCGGCGCCCTCGTGGTGAAGGCCGTGACCGCGGGAGCCTTCCCGGCCGACCTGCGCGGCAGGGCCTGAGGCCGGTTCCGGGCAGGGCTTCCCGCGTCCGCCACCGCCACCTGCCACAATTGGCAGCCTTCCAGTGCAAACGAAGGCAGGCGGGACCCGATCGTGACGACGTCCATCGAAGGCAGGATCGCCGAGGAGCTCGGCGTACGGGAGCGGCAGGTCAGGGCCGCCGTGGAGCTCCTCGACGGCGGCTCCACCGTGCCGTTCATCGCGCGCTACCGCAAGGAAGCGACCGAGATGCTCGACGACGCCCAGCTGCGCACCCTGGAGGAGCGGCTGCGCTACCTGCGGGAGCTGGAGGACCGGCGCGCGGCGATCCTGGACTCCGTACGGGAGCAGGGCAGGCTCGACGCCGCGCTGGAGGCGCGGATCAACGCGGCCGACACCAAGGCCCGGCTGGAGGACATCTACCTCCCCTTCAAGCCCAAGCGGCGCACCAAGGCGCAGATCGCCCGGGAGGCGGGCCTGGAGCCGCTGGCCGACGCGCTGCTCGCCGACCCGTCGGCCGAACCGGCCTCCCTGGCCGCCGCGTTCGTCGACGCCGACAAGGGCGTCGTCGACGCGGCGGCGGCCCTGGACGGGGCCCGGGCCGTCCTCACCGAGCGGTTCGCCGAGGACGCCGACCTGATCGGCGAACTGCGCGAACGCATGTGGGGACGGGGCCGGCTCACCGCGAAGGTCCGCGAGGGCAAGGAGGAGTCGGGCGCCAAGTTCGCCGACTACTTCGACTTCGCCGAGCCGTTCACCGAGCTGCCCTCGCACCGCGTCCTCGCGATGCTGCGCGGCGAGAAGGAGGAGGTCCTCGACCTCGTCCTGCAGCCGGAGGAGCCGAGCGAGATCCCCGGCCCGTCCACGTACGAGGGCATGGTCGCCCGCCGCTTCGGCATCGCGGCCCCCTCGGAGTCGGGCCGCCCCGGTGACAAGTGGCTGGCCGACACCGTCCGCTGGGCCTGGCGCACGAAGATCCAGGTGCACCTCGGCATCGACCTGCGCACCCGGCTGCGCCAGGCCGCGGAGGACGAGGCCGTCCGGGTCTTCGCGTCGAACCTGCGCGACCTGCTGCTCGCGGCGCCCGCGGGCACCCGGGCCACCCTCGGTTTGGACCCGGGCTTCCGGACGGGCGTCAAGGTCGCCGTCGTGGACGCCACCGGCAAGGTGGTGGCCACGGACGTGATCCACCCGCACGTGCCCGCCAACCGGTGGGACGAGTCCCTCGCCAAGCTGGCCCGCCTCGCGAAGGAGCACGCCGTCGAGCTGGTCGCCATCGGCAACGGTACGGCCTCCCGCGAGACCGACAAGCTGGCCGGCGACCTCATCACCCGACACCCCGAGCTGAACCTCACCAAGGTGATGGTCTCCGAGGCGGGCGCCTCCGTGTACTCCGCCTCCGCCTTCGCGTCGCAGGAACTCCCCGGCATGGACGTGTCCTTGCGCGGAGCGGTCTCCATCGCCCGCCGCCTCCAGGACCCCCTCGCCGAGCTGGTCAAGATCGACCCGAAGTCGATCGGCGTCGGCCAGTACCAGCACGACCTGTCCGAGGTGAAGCTCTCGCGCTCACTCGACGCGGTGGTCGAGGACTGCGTGAACGGCGTCGGCGTGGACGTCAACACCGCCTCGGCGCCGCTGCTCTCGCGGGTCTCCGGCATCAGCGGCGGGCTCGCCGAGAACATCGTGGCCCACCGCGACGCCAACGGCCCCTTCCGCAGCCGCAAGGGGCTCAAGGACGTGGCCCGGCTCGGCCCGAAGGCGTACGAGCAGTGCGCGGGCTTCCTGCGCATCCGCGGCGGGGACGACCCGCTGGACTCCTCCGCCGTGCACCCCGAGGCGTACCCCGTGGTCCGGGCCATGGGCAAGACCGCCGGCGGCGAGGTGGCGGCCCTGATCGGCAACACCGGCGTGCTGCGCTCCCTGCGGCCCGAGCAGTTCGTCACCGAGTCCTTCGGCCTGCCCACGGTCACGGACATCCTGCGCGAGCTGGAGAAGCCGGGCCGCGACCCGCGTCCCGCCTTCAAGACCGCGACCTTCAAGGAGGGCGTGGAGAAGATCGGCGACCTGGCCCCGGGGATGGTCCTGGAGGGCGTGGTCACCAATGTCGCCGCCTTCGGCGCCTTCATCGACATCGGCGTCCACCAGGACGGGCTGGCCCACGTCTCGGCCCTGTCGAAGAGCTTCGTCAAGGACCCGCGCGACGTGGTCAAGCCGGGCGACATCGTCCGCGTCAAGGTCATGGACGTGGACATCCCGCGCAAGCGGATCTCGCTGACCCTGCGGCTGGAGGACGAGGCCGGGGCGGAGCGCGGCGCGGGCGCTCCCCGGCAGCGGGAGGACCGCCAGGAGCGGCGCGGCGGCGGCCGTCCGCCGCAGCAGCGCGGCGGGGGCGCCCGCGAAGGCGCACCGGCCCAGGGCGGCCGGGGCCAGGGCCAGGCAGGCGGTCAGACCGGCCGCCAGGGCGACGGCCGGGGCCAAGGGGGCGGCCAGCGCGGCGGCCAGGACCGGCGCCCCGCCGGGGCCGGCGCGCCGGCCCCGGCCAACAGCGCGATGGCGGACGCCCTGCGGCGCGCCGGCCTGACCGGCAAGGAGGAGCGCCGCAAGCGCTGAGGCCGTCCCCCCGGGGATCCTGCCGGTCGGGCCGCGCGGCCCGGTGTCGGTCACTTCCCCGGAGGGGGTCTTGCAGCCACCTCGTACGCGCGTTTCTTCGAACGGAATGGCCGAATAGGTACCCCACATGGGGACATACCTTGCCAACTCCCGTACAAGATCTGTAGGCATGGTGGAACGCCCGTTCGTCACCCGGCGGACGGGCTTCCGCGTTTCTTCCCAGGACCGCATCCCCGAGGCCGCATTGAAGGCACAGGACGCCATGCCCACGCCCCCGCACGCCTACCGACGCTGCCCGCGAAAGGGTCCGAAGAGGGATCACATGCCCCACCCGCAACTCAGCCTGCGCAAGAGGTGCGAGAAGATTCTCGGCCATCTGGACCTGTCTCATCCGTTCTCCCTCGAAGCGCTCTGCACCCGAATAGCGGAGCAGCGCGGCCGGCCCATCCGCCTGCACCCGCTCCCCAGGGAAGCGGCGGAGTCCGGGGTCTGCGGGCTGTGGGTGGGAACCGCCAGCGTCGACTACGTCTTCTACGAGGCGCAGACCACTCCGCTGCACCGGGAGCACATCGTGCTCCACGAACTCGGCCACATCCTCTTCGGCCACCACTCGCTGGAGGGCGAGGAGGCGGACGGCAGCGCCCCGGTCGTGCTCGGACGCACCAACTACACCACCCGCCAGGAGCAGGAGGCGGAGATGCTCGCCAGCATGATCCGCATCCGCACGGCGAAGCACGCCCCCTCCGCCGCCCCGCAGGGCGGCACCCTGGCGCGACTGGAGTCCGCCATGGGCTACGAGCGGGGCGGTCATGGCAGCTGACCTCACCGCCTTCGGCAACTGGCTCGCGGTGCCCAGCGTCGTGTGCCTGTGGATCGCCGTCCTGCTGCGCGCCCCCGGCGCCCTGCGCTCCCCGCAGCAGCGCGGGCTGTGGCTCGCCGTGGCGACCGCCGCCGCAGCGATGACACTGAACCTTCCCGCCGTCGTCGGCTACGCGATGCGCGACCCCGGCCACTCCCACGCCGTCGGCCTCGTCCGCAACCTCGTCGGCGTGCTGTCGGCGGGCGCCGTCCTCTACTTCGTGGCCGCCGCCGCCGGGGGCCGCCGGCTCCAGCTCGCCTCCTGGACCGCCACCGCGGGATGGCTGGCCGCGCTCCTCGCCCTCGACGCCGCCGCCCCCGACCACGGCACGCACACCATGCCGCCGGTCGGCGACCCGGTCCCCTCCCTCGCGTACTGGCTCGTGCTGATCTCCGCCCACGTGATCGCCAACACCGTCTGCGTGTACGTGTGCTGGCGCTACAGCCGGCGCAGCGACAGCCCGGGGCTCGCCGCCGGACTGCGCCTGTTCGGGCTCGGTACCGCGCTGGCCGGCCTGTTCTGGCTCGCCTACCTGCTCAAGGCCCTCTTCGGCAGCACCTGGGCGATGCCCGCCCTCCCCCTGCTGATGAACCTGCACGGCCTGCTGCGCGCGGCCGCGATCCTGGTGCCGACCCTGTGCGCCTACCGGCGCACGGCCGCCGACATCACCACCGCCTGGCGGCTGTGGCCGCTGTGGCGCGACCTGGTGCAGGCCGTCCCGCACGTGGCGCTCAACAAGCCGCGCGCCGGCCGGGTGGTCGAGGTGCTGTGGCCGCCGGTGCCGCGCAACCTGCTCGTGTACCGCAAGGTCATCGAGACACGCGACGCGATCATGATCCTCGGCGAGTACGTGGCCCCCGGCGACCTGGCGCTCGCCCGCACCCGGCTGGCCGGTACCGGGGTCCCCGAGGAGCGCCGCACCGCGGCCGCCCTGGCGCGCGTGCTCAAGGAGGCGCGGCGGGCGAAGCTCGCCGGGCTGCCCGGGAACCCGGGCGAGGCCGGCACGCTGGAGCTGCCCGCCGCCATCCAGACCTCCCAGGAGGGCGGGGACCTGGAGGACGAGGCCCGGTTCCTCGTGGAGGTCGCCCGGGCGTACGCCTCGCCGGCCGCCGGTGCCTCCCCGGCCGCCGCCCGTTCCTGACCTGCCCGCACCACGAGGAAGCGACCCCCTCTTGACCACCGTACTGATCACCGGAGCCAGCGCCGGTCTCGGCGAGGCCTTCGCCCGCGGCTTCGCCGCCAAGGGCTGCGACCTGGTCCTGGTCGCCCGCTCCGAGGACCGGCTGGCCGCGGTGGCCGAGCGGCTCGGCCGGGAGTTCGGCGTGCGCGCCGAGGTGCTGCCCGCCGACCTGCTGGACACCGCCGACCTCGCCGCCGTCGCCGAGCGCCTCGCCGACCGGGGCCGGCCCGTCGACGTCCTGGTCAACAACGCCGGGTTCGGACTGCCCGCCCCCTTCCCCTACAACCCCGTCGAGGACGAGGAGCGGATGCTCGACCTCCTGGTGAAGGTCCCGCTCCGGCTCACCCACGCCGTCCTGCCGGGCCTGCGCGAGCGGCGCCGGGGCGCGGTGCTGAACGTCTCCTCCGTGGCAGGCCTGCTGCCGACCGGGACGTACGGGGCCGCCAAGGCCTGGGTCACCGCGTTCAGCGAGTCCCTGCGGGTGGACATGGCGCCGTACGGGGTCCGGGTGCTGGCGGTCGTCCCCGGTTTCACCCGCACCGAGTTCCAGGAGCGCGCGGGGATGGACGTCAGCGCGCTGCGCGACGCGGTGTGGCTGGAGCCGGACGACGTGGTCGACCGGGCGCTGCGCGACCTCGCCCTGCGCCGCCCGGTCAGCGTGACGGGCCTGCGCTACCGGGCCTACGCCCTGGCGGCCCGCCACCTGCCGCGGACCTTCGTGGCCCGGAGGATGGCCCGCGAACGCCGCGCCCCGGCGGGCCGGGACTGAGCGCGTACGGGCCGGTCCGCTCCGGCGCCGCTACAGCTCGGTGACCCTGCCGTCCTCGACCCGCAGCCGGCGGGTGACCTGGACGGCGTCCAGCATGCGCCGGTCGTGGGTGACCAGCAGCAGGGTGCCCTCGTACGCCTCCAGGGCGGACTCCAGCTGCTCGATCGCCGGGAGGTCGAGGTGGTTGGTGGGCTCGTCCAGCACCAGCAGGTTCACCCCCCGGCCCTGGAGCAGCGCCAGCGCCGCCCGGGTGCGCTCGCCGGGGGAGAGGGTGGCGGCCGGGCGCATCACGTGCGCCGCCTTCAGGCCGAACTTGGCCAGCAGGGTGCGGACCTCGGCCGGCTCGGTGTCCGGGACCGCCGCGCAGAAGGCCTCCAGCAGCGGTTCGTCACCGAGGAACAGGCCGCGGGCCTGGTCCACCTCTCCGACGCGCACGCCGGAGCCGAGGGTCGCCGAGCCGGAGTCCGGAGCCACCCGGCCCAGCAGGACGGCGAGGAGGGTGGACTTGCCGGCGCCGTTCGCGCCGGTGATCGCCACCCGGTCCGCCCAGTCGATCTGCAGGCTGGCCGGGCCGAAGGCGAAGTCCCCGCGCCGGACGGACGCCTCGCGCAGGGTGGCGACCACGGAGCCCGAGCGGGGGGCCGCCGCGATCTCCATGCGCAGCTCCCACTCCTTGCGGGGCTCGTCGACCACGTCCAGACGCTCGATGGCCCGCTGCGTCTGACGCGCCTTGGCCGCCTGCTTCTCGCTGGACTCGCCGCGCAGGTTCTTGCCGATCTTGTCGTTGTCGCTCGCCTTGCGGCGGGCGTTGCGCACACCCTTGTCCATCCAGTTGCGCTGCATCTGGGCCCGGCCCTCCAGGGCGGCCTTCTTGTCCGCGTACTCCTCGAACTCCTCGCGGGCGTGGTTGCGCGAGCGCTCGCGCTCCTCCAGGTAGGCGTCGTAACCGCCGCCGTAGAGGTTGATCCGCTGCTGCGCCAGGTCGAGTTCGAGGACCTTGGTGACCGTCCGGGCGAGGAACTCGCGGTCGTGGCTGATCACGACCGTGCCCGCGCGCAGCCCCGTCACGAACCGCTCCAGGCGCTCCAGACCGTCCAGGTCCAGGTCGTTGGTGGGCTCGTCGAGCAGGAAGACGTCGTAGCGGGAGAGCAGCAGCGACGCCAGGCCGGCGCGCGCCGCCTGGCCGCCGGACAGGGCCGTCATGGGCAGGTCGAGCCCGACGGAGAGGCCGAGGTCGGCGGCCACCTCCTCGGCGCGCTCGTCGAGGTCGGCGCCGCCGAGGTCCAGCCAGCGGTCCAGCGCGGAGGCGTACGCGTCGTCCGAGCCGGGCACTCCGTCGACCAGGCCCTGCGTCGCCGCGTCCAGCTCCTCCTGGGCGGTGGCCACGCCCGTGCGCCGGGCCAGGAAGTCCCGTACCGACTCGCCCGCGCGCCGCTCTGGCTCCTGGGGGAGGTGGCCCACGGCGGCGGTGGGCGGGGAGAGCCGCAGCTCGCCGGTCTCGGGGGTGTCCAGGCCGGCCAGCAGGCGCAGCAGGGTGGACTTCCCGGCGCCGTTGACGCCGACGAGGCCGATGACGTCCCCGGGCGCGACGACGAGGTCGAGATCGGCGAAGAGGGTGCGCTCACCGTGCGCGGCGGTGAGTTTCTTGGCGACGAGAGTGGCAGTCATGATGCGTCGATCCTATCCGCGCGCGGACAGGCGCCTCCCGGCCGGGACGGGCCCGCGCCGGGCCGGGAGATCGGTCGTGCGGCCGTGGTCGGTCGTGCGGCCGTGGTCGGTCGTGCGGCCGTGGTCGGTCGTGGGGGCGGGCCCGGAGGTCAGCCGTGCGGCGTCCACGTGAACGACGGGGTACGCCGCTCCAGGAACGCGGCGACGCCCTCGGCGGTGTCACCGCTCCCGGCGGCCTGGTCCGCCCAGTACGCGTCCCGTCCCGTGCGGCCGTCCGCGAACTCCTTGGCGGCGGCCTGCGTGAGCTGCGAGCGCGTGGCGAGGACCGCGGTGAACTCGGCGATCCGCCGGTCGAGGAGCCCGGCCGGTAGCAGTTCGTTCAGGAATCCGGCCCGCAGCGCCTGCTCGGCGTCGATCAGCTCCGCCGAGAAGAGCAGGTACTTGGCCCAGGCGGGTCCCACCAGCGTGGTCAGCCGCCGGGTGGAGGAGGCCGGGTAGACGATGCCGAGCCGCGCCGGGGTCACCCCGAAGGAGGAGCCCTCCTCCGCGAAGCGCAGGTCGCAGGCCGCCGCCAACTGGCTGCCGCCGCCCACGCAGAATCCGCGGATCACCGCCAGGGTGGGCTTGGGGAAGGCGGCCAGCGCGTCCTCCGCCGCCACGGACAGGGCCTGCGGGTCCTCGTCGCCGGTCAGCGAGGAGATGTCGGCGCCGGCACAGAAGGTGGGGCCGGCCCCGGTCAGGACGAGGACCCGCACCGCGGGGTCGGCCGCCAGGCGGGCCAGCAGGCCGGGCAGGGCCCGCCACATGGCCGCCGTCATGGCGTTGCGCTTGGCGGGGTGCGCGATGACGACGGTGGCCACCCCGCCCGCGACCGAGTGGCGCAGGGCCGCCTCCGGCGCCGCTTCCCGAGCTGCTTCCCTGGCTGCGTCCATGCGCCGGATGCTATCCCGGGCCGTCGACCCATGATCAAGGGAGTCCCGCGGGGGTGAGGAAGAGCAGGTGACGCCCGGGGCGGGGGCTGAGGGCGGGACGCCGGGGACGGCCGAGAAGAGACAGGCAGAAGATCAGGAACAGTCGAACAACTGACTCTGTCATACGCCCGTGGTCAGAAAGCGTCCGAATGACGCTGACTTCTGGTCAGAGATCCGGGCGCGACCAACGCGGTCCCCACTCTTGACGCGTGGAGACGATCGAGCGCGAAGACGGGGGACGAGCCATGGATGTCAGCGGGAGCGTCCCGCCTGCCAGGGAGGGGGCGCCGGAGGCTCCGGCCGACCCCCTCGCGTACGAGGGGGTGTGGCGGTTCACCGCTCCCGCGGTAGAAGAATCCGTTCCGCAGGCCCGCCGGGCGGTCCGGGAACTACTCGGGCGCCAGGGGGTGCCGGCCCACCAGGACCTGGTGTACTCCCTGCTCCTGATCGTCTCCGAACTGGTGACGAACTCGGTCCGGCATGCCGCGCTGCTCTCGCCGGAGGTCGCGGTGGAAGTGGCCATCGGCCGGGAGTGGGTACGGGTGGCCGTCGAGGACAACCACCCGTACCGGCCCAAGGCGCTGGAGGCCGATTTCGGCCAGACCGGCGGACGGGGCCTGCTCCTGGTCCGGGAGGTCACCCGAGAGGCCGGCGGAGTCTGCGACGTCGAGCACACCTCGACCGGCGGCAAGGTCATCTGGGCGGCCCTCCCGCTGGGCGGGCCCGTCCCCGGCGCGGCCGCCTGAGCGGCCCGCCCGGACGGCGGCCCCGCGCGCTACCAGCCCGCGGCGTCACCGGTCAGCTCGCGGATCGCGGGTCGTGCGGCGTCGAGCACGGTCATGAACCAGGCCGAGAACGGCGCCTCGGCGTGCCGCTTCGCCAGCTCCTCGGCGGTGACGAAGACGGTGTCGCCGACTTCCTCCGGGTCCGGCCGCAGCGCCGACTGCGCGAGTCCCACGAACAGGTGGTTGAACTCCTGCTCCACCAGGCCCGACGCCGGGTCGGGGTGGTTGTAGCGGACCGTTCCCGCCTCCGCGAGGAGCGAGGGGGACAGCCCCAGCTCCTCGTGGGTGCGCCGGGCCGCGGCCGCGAACGGCGACTCACCGGGGTACGGGTGGCCGCAGCAGGTGTTCGACCAGACGCCGGGGGAGTGGTACTTCCCGAGCGCCCGCTGCTGGATCAGCAGCCGGCCCTGCTCGTCGAAGAGGAACACGGAGAACGCCCGGTGCAACTGTCCCGGCGCCTCATGGGCGGAGAGCTTCTCCGCCGTGCCGATGGTGTTGCCGGCCTCGTCGACCAGTTCGAGCATGATCGGTTCCTGAGTCCCGGTGCCGTTGGACGCGCTCTTCGCGGCGGTGGCTGGTGTGGTCGGCATACCCATCCTTCGCTTCGGACTTCGGCCCTCAGTCTGCCGTACAAAAGCGGCTTGTCCCCACTTCGGCGATCTGCGCATGTCCGCCCCCGCCGCGTGGTAGGCGGCGGGGGCGGACGGGCCGCACAGGTGTCAGACGCCGAACGGGGCCGGGTACGCGATGGTGCCCGCCGGGACCGGGGCCCCGTCGTCCAGCACCAGCGCCATCAAGGCCTCGTCGGGAACCTCGAAGGGCGCCCGGATCCCGTAGTGCGACGCCGGTACGAAACCGAAGCGCCGGTAGTACTCGGGGTGCCCCAGGACGAGGACCAGCGACTCGCGGCGGTCCCGGGCGGCCCCGAGCAGGGCCCGGACCACCGAGCTGCCCGCGCCCGAGCGCTGGAGCGCGGGGTCGACCGCCACCGGCGCCAGCGCCAGCGCCCGCGCGCCGTCGACGGTGCACGCGGTGAGCAGGGCATGCGCCGCCACCGCGCCGCCGGGCCCCTCGGCCACGTAGGACAGCCCCGGCAGCCAGGCGCCGTCCACCCGCAGCGCGTCGACGAGGTCCGCCTCCAGCGGGGTCTCGAACGCCGCCAGGTTGACGGCCCGGACGGCCGCGATGTCGGCCGGGGTCTCCGGCCGGGCCCGCCAGGCGGTGCCGCTCCCGGCGGTCACCGGGCGCAGTACGTACCCGGTGTACCCGTACTCGTGCCCGTGCCGGGCCCGGACGTCGAGCTCCTCACGGGTGGCGGCCGCCGCGGCCGCCGCCGCGGCCGTCCCGTCGCCGGGGTGGTGCCTGACCCGCTCGGCGAGCGGGCCGTAGTACTCGGCCCAGTCCGCGTCGGGCAGGTGGTGCACGCCGAGCACCTGGTACCCGGCGGCCTGGGCGGCCGCCAGGTTGCGGGCGGTCGTGCGCAGCGGGTAGTGGGTGTCCCAGAAGGCGCGGGCCCCGTCGGACGGTTCGTCGGCGGTCCACTGGCACTCGGTCAGCACGAGGGTGCCGCCGGGGGCGAGCAGCCGCTTCCACCGCGCGAGCGCGGTGTCGTAGCCGATCACGTAGGCGGAGCCCTCCGCCCAGACGAGGTCGAAGGAGCCGTCCTCGAAGGGCAGGGCGCCCATGTCCGCGCGGACGGGGCGGACGCGGTCGGCGAGACCGCGGGCCGCGGCGGCCTCACGGAGCTCGTCGAGGAAGCCGTCGTGGAGGTCGACGGCGGTGACGTCGGCTCCCGCGGCGCCCGCTTCGGCGGCGAGGAGCAGTGCGCTGCGGCCGGGGCCGCAGCCCAGGTCGAGGGCGCGCGGCCGCTCGGGCAGCGGCCCGCACAGGGACAGCATGCGCCGGGTGGACGCGTCGGAACCGGGGGCCTGCCGGGGCAGCCCGCGGTGCAGGGTGAGGAACGCCTCGAAGAAGGAGTTGTCGGCGGCGTCGGGAAGATCGGTCGAGCGGGTGGTGTCGGTCAACGTGAACCCTTGGGCAGGGGGCTCCGGCCGACGGGGCCGATCAGCGGCGTGCGATCAGGCCCGGCCGGGAACCCGGGAGGAAGTGGGGATGTGCCGGAGTTCGCAGCGCATGGCCGCGACCTTGACGACGGTCATCAACCCCACCTCTTTCCCGCTCGGTTCTCTCGGTCGGCCACCTCCGGGGTGGCCCCGCATCTGGGCCCCGCACGCGAGTACGGGACTCGTACGCGCAGGCATCCAATCTAGCACCGACGCCGTTTGTCGTACCTCGGTGTGATCGTCGATGATGATCACACCGAGGCCCCGGGCTCGGCGTTCTCCGGCCCATCAGGGCGTAAACGGGTGGTGAACCCCTCCTTCCATTCATCCGATAGCCTCTGCCGACGTGCCGCCGCCCCATCAGGCGCCCGTCCGGAAATCGTCACGAGGAGTGAGTTCGTCTGCCGACCGTCATCCTTACCGGCCTGCCGGTCCCCGGATCACCCCTCGCGGACGACCTGCGCTCCCTGGGCTTCCACGTCCGCTACGCCACCGGCCCGGCCGAGACGGCCACCGCCCTGGCGGCCGTCCCCGCCGACCAGCGGGTGGCCGTCGTGGACAGCGCGTTCGTGGGGCACCCGCACGCGCTGCGCCTCGCGCTGACCGACCCGCGCTTCGACGCCTGCGCCGTCACCGGCGCCCTGGCCGTCCAGCCGGCAGCCCGGGCGGCGCTCGACGCCGCCGTGGCCGCGCGCGCCCACGCGCCGGCGGCCGGAGCGGGCGCCGGAGCTGGCGCCGGAGCTTGGATCCACGTGCCCGCCGAGCCGTACGCGACGCCGGACCCGTACCCGCCGGGCGACCCCCGCGCGCACACCGGCGACGACCCGGACACCGCCCCCTGCGCGGACCGGCTCGCCGCCGCCCTGGAAGCCGCCGGGACCCCGGTCCAGCGTCCCGAGCTCGGCACACTCGTCGCGGCGGTCCCCACCACCGCCGCCGACCGGCGGGCGGCGACCGCCGCCGTCGCCGCCGTCGACGACGAGGCCGTGCGGCTGCGGACCGCGGTGAAGTCCCGCGACGGCTTCTTCACCACCTTCTTCATCAGCCCGTACTCCCGCTACATCGCGCGCTGGTGCGCCCGCCGGGGCCTGACTCCGAACCAGGTCACCACCGCCTCCCTGGCCACGGCGCTGATCGCGGCCGGCTGCGCCGCCACCGGAGACCGCTGGGGCTACGTCGCGGCCGGCGTGCTGCTCCTGGTCTCCTTCGTCCTGGACTGCACCGACGGGCAGCTGGCCCGCTACTCGCTCCAGTACTCCACGATGGGCGCCTGGCTCGACGCGACCTTCGACCGCGCGAAGGAGTACTCCTTCTACGCGGGTCTGGCGCTCGGCGCCGCCAGGAACGGCGACGACGTCTGGGCCCTCGCGGTCGGCGCCATGATCCTCATGACCTGCCGCCACGTCGTGGACTTCTCCTTCAACGAGGCCAACCACGACGCCACCGCCAACACGAGCCCCACAGCGGCCCTCTCCGACAAGCTCGACAGCGTCGGATGGACCGTGTGGCTCCGGCGGATGATCATCCTCCCGATCGGCGAGCGGTGGGCGATGATCGCCGTGCTGACCGCCGTCACCACCCCCCGGACCGTCTTCTACGCCCTGCTCGTCGGCTGCGCCTTCGGCGCGCTCTACACCACCGCCGGCCGGGTCCTGCGCTCGCTGACCCGCCGCGCCACCCGGACCGACCGGGCGGCCCAGGCCCTCGCGGACCTCGCCGACTCCGGCCCGCTGGCGGAGGCGCAGGCGCGGCTGCTGCGCGGCCGGGCCGGTTCCTTCGGGTCGGTGTACGTCGCCGCCCTGGGCACGCTGCTCCTGATCGCCGCCGCCCTGTACCTGCCGTTCGGCGACGGGCGCCTGACCGCCGTCGCGGTGGTCTACGCCATCACCGCGGGCCTGGCCGTCGCCGCCCCGCTCAAGGGCGCCCTGGACTGGCTCGTCCCGCCGCTGTTCCGGGCCGCCGAGTACACCACCGTGCTGATCCTCGCGGCCAAGGCGGACGTCCCCGGGGCCCTTCCGGCGGCATTCGGCCTGATCGCGGCGGTCGCCTACCATCACTACGACACGGTGTACCGCATCCGCGGCGGCACCGGCGCGCCCCCGCACTGGCTGGTGCGGACGATCGGCGGCCACGAGGGCCGGGTCCTGCTGACCACGGTGCTGGCCGCCGTCCTCGCCACGCGCGTCGCGGACTTCCCCGTCGCGCTCACGGCCCTGGCCGTGTTCGTGGCACTGGTGGTGCTCGTGGAGAGCATCCGGTTCTGGGTCTCCTCCGGGGCACCCGCCGTACATGACGAAGGAGAACCAGCATGATCGGCCTTGTACTCGCTGCCGGTGCCGGACGCCGTCTGCGTCCCTACACCGACACCCTGCCCAAGGCCCTCGTGCCCGTCGGCCCCGAGGGCGAGGAGGAGAGCCTCACGGTCCTCGACCTGACCCTGGGCAACTTCGCCGAGGTCGGCCTCACCGAGGTCGCCGTCGTCGTCGGCTACCGCAAGGAGGCCGTCTACGAGCGCCGCGAGGCGCTGGAGGCCAAGTACGGCGTCAAGATCACGCTGATCGACAACGACAAGGCAGAGGAGTGGAACAACGCCTACTCCCTGTGGTGCGCGCGCGAGGTCCTCAAGCAGGGTGTGATCCTCGCCAACGGCGACACCGTCCACCCGGTCTCCGTCGAGAAGACGCTGCTCGCCGCCCGCGGCGAGGGCCGCCGGATCATCCTGGCCCTCGACACGGTCAAGAGCCTGGCCGACGAGGAGATGAAGGTCGTCACCGCCGACGGGGCGGGCGTACGCAAGATCACGAAGCTGATGGACCCGGCCGACGCCACCGGCGAGTACATCGGCGTCACCCTGATCGAGCCCGAGGCCGCGGAGCAGCTGGCCGAGGCGCTGAAGACCACCTTCGAGCGCGACCCCGACCTCTACTACGAGGACGGCTACCAGCAGCTCGTCAACGACGGCTTCACCATCGACGTGGCTCCCATCGGCGACGTCAAGTGGGTCGAGATCGACAACCACGACGACCTCGCCAAGGGCCGGACGATCGCATGCCAGTACTGACGAGGCTCATCCCCTCGCCCGTCGTCGTCGACATCAGCCGGGGCGCGATGGACGACCTGGCCGGCCTCCTGGCCGACCAGCGGATCTCCGCGTCCGGCAAGCTGGCGATCGCGATCAGCGGCGGCTCCGGCGTGGCGCTGCGCGCCAAGCTGGAGCCCGTACTGCCCCACGCCGACTGGTACGCCGTCGTCGACGGCACCATCGACTCCGCGGTCAAGCTGGCCGACGACATAAAGGGCCGCCGCTACGACGCCGTGGTCGGCCTGGGCGGCGGCAAGATCATCGACGTGGCGAAGTACGCCGCGGCGCGGGTCGGCCTGCCCATGGTGGCCGTCGCCACCAACCTCTCGCACGACGGCATCTGCTCGCCGGTGTCCATCCTGGACAACGACAACGGCCGGGGCTCCTACGGGGTCCCGACGCCGATCGCCATGGTCATCGACCTCGACGTGATCAAGGACGCGCCGGTGCGGTTCATCCGCGCCGGCATCGGGGACGCGATCTCCAACATCTCGGCGATCGCCGACTGGGAGCTCTCCCACGAGATCACCGGCGAGCCCGTGGACGGCCTGGCCGCGGCCATGGCCCGCACCGCCGGCGAGTCCGTCCTGCGCCACCCCGGCGGATGCGGGGACGACGCCTTCCTCACCGTGCTGTCCGAGGCCCTCGTCCTCTCCGGCATCGCCATGTCGATCAGCGGGGACTCCCGCCCCTCGTCCGGCGCCTGCCACGAGATCAGCCACGCCTTCGACCTGCTGTACCCGGGACGCTCCGCGCTCCACGGCGAGCAGGTCGGCATCGGCGCCGCCTTCGCGATGCACCTGCGCGGGGCGGCCGAGACGGCCGGCCTCTTCACGGAGGTACTGCGCAGGCACGCCCTGCCCGTACTGCCCGAGGAGATCGGGTTCAGCGTGGACGAGTTCGTCACCGCCGTCGAGTACGCCCCCCAGACCCGCCCGGGACGCTTCACGATCCTGGAGCACCTCAACCTGTCCGCAGCCGAGATCAGGGACGCTTACGCCGACTATGCCAAGACCATCCGTAGCTGAACTCCGACCCGTCGTGCACCCGGCGGGCGTGAAGGACCGGCGCAGCGGCGAGCACTGGGGCGGGCGCCTCTACATGCGCGAGATCTCCCTGCGCATCACCCGCTACCTGGTCACCACCAAGGTCACGCCGAACCAGCTGACCTACGTGATGACCCTGGCCGGCGTCCTCGCCGCCCCCGCCCTGCTGGTGCCGGGCGTCTGGGGCGCCGTGCTGGGCGTCGTGGCGGTCCAGCTCTACCTGCTGCTCGACTGCGTCGACGGCGAAGTCGCCCGCTGGAAGCAGCAGTTCTCCCTGTCCGGGGTGTACCTCGACCGGGTCGGCGCCTACCTGTGCGACGCCGCGGTCCTGGTCGGCTTCGGCCTGCGCGCCTCGGACCTGTGGGGCAGCGGCCGCATCGACTGGCTGTGGGCCTTCCTCGGCACGCTCGCCGCGCTCGGCGCGATCCTGATCAAGGCCGAGACCGACCTCGTCGGCGTGGCCCGCCACCAGGTCGGCAAGCCGCCGGTCCAGGAAGCGGCCGCGGAGCCGCGGGCGAGGGGCATGGCGCTGGCGCGCCGCGCCGCCTCCGCGCTGAAGTTCCACCGGCTCGTCCTCGGCATCGAGGCCTCCCTCCTCATCCTGGTGCTGGCGGTCCTGGACCAGATGCGGGGCGACCTGTACTTCTCCCGGCTGGGTGTGGCCGTCCTGGCGGGCATCGCCATGCTCCAGACCGTGCTGCACCTGGTGTCGGTCCTCGCCTCCAGCAGGCTCAAGTGAGCGCGCCGATGAGGCTGGGCGCCGTGATCATCACCATGGGCAACCGGCCCGACGAGCTCAAGGCGCTCATCGACTCGGTCGCCCGGCAGGACGGCGACCCGGTCGAGGTCGTCGTCGTGGGCCAGGGCGTGACGGTCACCGGGATGCCGGGGCTCCCGCCGGGAGTCCGTACGGTCGACCTGCCCGAGAACCTGGGCATCCCCGGCGGCCGCAACGTCGGCATCGAGGCCTTCGGCCCCGGCGGCAGCGAGGTGGACGCCCTGCTGTTCCTGGACGACGACGGGCTGCTGGAGCGCACCGACACCGCCGAGCTGTGCCGGCAGGCGTTCACGGAGGACCCCCGGCTGGGCATCGTCAGCTTCCGCATCGCCGATCCGGGGACCGGTGAGACCCAACGGCGCCACGTGCCCCGGCTGCGTGCCTCGGACCCGATGCGCTCCTCCCGCGTGACCACCTTCCTGGGCGGCGCGAACGCCGTCCGGACCGCGGTGTTCGAGCAGGTCGGAGGTCTGCCCGGGGAGTTCTTCTACGCCCACGAGGAGACCGACCTGGCCTGGCGCGCCCTCGACGCGGGGTGGCTGATCGACTACAGGGCGGACATGGTGCTGCTGCACCCGGCGACCTCCCCCTCCCGGCACGCCGTCTACCACCGTATGGTGGCCCGTAACCGGGTATGGCTCGCCCGCCGAAACCTGCCCGCCCCGCTGGTCCCGGTCTACCTGGGCGTCTGGCTCCTGCTGACGCTCGTACGCAGGCCGTCGGCACCCGCGCTCAAGGCGTGGTTCGGCGGCTTCAGGGAGGGATGGACCACTCCCTGCGGACCCCGGCGGCCGATGAGGTGGCGGACGGTCTGGCGGTTGACCCGGCTGGGCCGACCACCTGTCATCTGACACCTCCGCGACCGCGACCATGGCGCGGTCGGGGGCCCCGCACCACGCCCGATCCCCTTCCTGCCGCATCTTGAAGACGGAAAGTTTCAACTTGTGAGTGACACAACCCACGACGGCGCCCTCGCCACGAGCAGGCCGCCGTCCGAAGACGCGGGGCTGAGCCCCGCGGAGCTCGCCAGGAAGTACGGCCTCTCGGTGAGCGGCGCGCGGCCGGGCCTGGTCGAGTACGTGCGGCAGCTCTGGGGCCGGCGCCACTTCATCCTGGCGTTCTCCCGGGCCAAGCTGGTCGCGCAGTACAGCCAGGCGAAGCTCGGCCAGGTCTGGCAGGTGGCGACCCCGCTGCTGAACGCGCTGGTCTACTACCTGGTCTTCGCGTTGATCCTGGAAGCGGACCGGGGCATGGAGAAGGGGGTCTACGTCCCCTTCCTCGTGATCGGCATCTTCGTCTTCACCTTCACCCAGAGCTCCCTCATGGCGGGTGTCCGGGCCATCCCCGGCAACCTCGGCCTGGTACGCGCCCTGCACTTCCCGCGGGCCTCCCTGCCGATCTCCTTCTCGATGCAGCAGCTCCAGCAGCTGCTGTACTCGATGGTCGTCGTGATCGTGGTCGTACTCCTCTTCGGGAACTACCCGCGGCCGTCCTGGCTGCTGGTGCTCCCGGTGCTGGTGCTGCAGTTCGTCTTCAACACCGGGCTCGCCCTGGTCTTCGCGCGCATGGGCTCCAAGACCCCGGACCTCGCGCAGCTGATGCCGTTCGTCACCCGCACCTGGATGTACGCCTCGGGCGTGATGTTCTCGATCAACGAGATGCTCAAGGACAAGCCCCAGTGGATCGCGGACGTGCTCCAGTGGAACCCGGCGGCGATCTACATGGACCTCATCCGGTTCGCCCTGATCGACGGATACGGGTCGGAGAACCTGCCGCCGCACGTCTGGGCCTTCGCGGTCGGCTGGGCCGCCCTGATCGGTCTCGGCGGCTTCGTGTACTTCTGGAAGGCTGAGGAGCGTTACGGCCGTGGCTGAGAACAACAAGGGGCACATCCCCACCGTCATCGCCGACGACGTGCACATCGTCTACCGCGTCAACACCGGCGGCGCCGGCCGGGGCAGCGCCACCGCCGCGCTGAGCAAGATAGTGCGCCGGGGCAGGGGCGACGCGCCCGGCGTGCGCCGCGTGCACGCCGTACGCGGCGTCTCCTTCACCGCGTACCGGGGCGAGGCCATCGGCCTCATCGGTTCCAACGGCTCCGGCAAGTCGACCCTGCTGCGTGCCATCGCCGGGCTCCTGCCCTGCGAGGCGGGCAAGGTCTACACCGACGGCCAGCCCTCGCTGCTGGGCGTCAACGCCGCGCTGATGAACGACCTCACCGGCGAGCGCAACATCGTCCTCGGCGGTCTGGCGATGGGTATGAGCCGCGAGCAGATCAAGCAGCGCTACCAGGGGATCGTCGACTTCTCCGGCATCAACGACAAGGGCGACTTCATCTCCCTGCCGATGCGCACCTACTCCTCCGGCATGGCGGCGCGACTGCGCTTCTCCATCGCGGCGGCGAAGGACCACGACGTCCTGATGATCGACGAGGCCCTGGCCACCGGCGACCGCAGTTTCCAGGTGCGGTCCGAGAACCGCATCCGCGAACTGCGGGAGAAGGCGGGCACGGTCTTCCTGGTGAGCCACAACAACAAGTCCATCCGCGACACCTGCGACCGGGTGCTGTGGCTGGAAAAGGGCGAACTCCTGATGGACGGGCCCACGGACGAAGTCGTCTCGGCCTACGAGAAGGCCACCAACGGCTGACGGGGCGCCGCCCTCCCCGCCGGCGCCGCACATCCGGGCCCGCGCGCGGTGCGTTCGGCCGGAACACCGCAGGCCCCCTCCGCTCCGCGCGGCGGGGGCCTCGGCGTGCGCCCGGGCGCACGCCCGGCGACTTTCGGTGGCGGAGCGAATACCCCAACGGCTTTCGGGGCGTTGTACAGCGTAAGCTGGGCAGGTCCTGAATCGCGGCAAGAGGGGACGATTCACCGCAGGTGAACGGCCTGGGCGACCCCCCGGGAATAGCCCGGCGGCGTGTCCGAAATAGGATGTATTGGTTTGGCAGTGTAGAACGGGAGACGTGACGGCAATGGCTACGGGAATTCTCCGGCCCCCAGGCTTCGACGCCGTCCCCGCCCCGGGCGGCGGGCGGTGACCCCCGGGCACGGCACCCGCCCTCCGTCGGACACACTGCACACCCGCGCCACCCTCGCCAAGGCCCGGACGGAGAACTTCCCCGTCGCGCCCGTCTTCCTTCCCCGCGCCTGGCGCGACGGCCTGACAGCGGTCTACGGGTACGCCCGCCTCGTCGACGACATCGGCGACGGCGACCTCGCCCCCGGCGGCCACGACGCGGTGCTCCTCGGCCTCGACCCGGCCGCCACCGAGGACCGGCTCGCGATGCTCGACGCCTTCGAGGCCGACCTGCACCGCGTGTTCAACGCCTCCGACGCGGTGGACGGCGCCCCGCGGCACCCCCTGCTCCGGGCGCTGCGGCCCGTCGTCCGCGCCCACGCGCTGACGCCCGAGCCGTTCCTCGGACTCATCGAGGCCAACCGCCTGGACCAGCGGGTCACCCGCTACGCCGGCTACGGGGACCTGCTCGGCTACTGCGAGCTGTCCGCGAACCCGGTGGGACGCCTCGTGCTCTCCCTCACCGGCACCAGCACCCCCGAGCGGGTCCGCCACTCGGACGCCGTCTGCACCGCCCTGCAGATCGCCGAGCACCTCCAGGACGTCGCCGAGGACCTCGGCCGGGACCGGATCTACCTGCCCGCCGAGGACATGCGGCGCTTCCACGTCGCCGAGAGCGACCTCAGGGCGCCGTCCGCGAACGCGTCCGTACGCTCCCTCATCGCTTTCGAGACCGAGCGCGCACGCGAGCTCCTCACCGAGGGCATCCCCCTCGTGGGCAGCGTGCACGGCAGGCTCCGGCTGCTGCTCGCCGGCTTCGTGGGAGGAGGACGCGCAGCCCTCGCAGCCGTCACCGCCGCCGGCTTCGACGTACTGCCCGGCCCACCCCAGCCCACCAAGAGCGGCCTGCTCCGCGAGGTGGCCGCCGTCCTGCGCACAGCGCCGAGAAAGGGGTGAGCCCCACCGTGGAGGGCCCCGCACACCCGACCGCACCGTACCCGCCGTCCGCACCGGTCCTGGCCGCCTACAGCTACTGCGAGGCCGTCACCGGATCCCAGGCGCGCAACTTCGCGTACGGCATCAGGCTGCTGCCCACCGACAAGCGGCAGGCGATGTCCGCGCTGTACGCCTTCTCCCGCCGCGTCGACGACATCGGCGACGGCACCCTGGAACCGGGCGCCAAGCTGACCCGGCTGGAGGAGACGCGCGCCCTGCTCGGCCGGATCCGGGCCGGAGCGGTCGACGAGGACGACACCGACCCGGTCGCCGTCGCCCTCGCGCACGCCGCCCACCGCTTCCCGATCCCGCTCGAAGGGCTCGACGAGCTCATCGACGGCGTCCTGATGGACGTACGCGGCGCGACCTACGAGACCTGGGACGACCTCAAGACGTACTGCCGCTGCGTCGCCGGGGCCATCGGGCGGCTCTCGCTCGGCGTGTTCGGCACCGCGCACCCCGGCGGCGTCGCCCCGTCCGACGCCGCACGCGCCGGGGAGTACGCCGACACGCTGGGGCTCGCGCTGCAACTCACCAACATCCTCCGCGACGTTCGGGAGGACGCCGCCAACGGGCGCACGTACCTGCCCGCCGAGGACCTCGCCAAGTTCGGCTGCTCCGAGGGCTTCGGCGGCGACCGGGCCCCGGCGGGCGCCGACTTCGCCGGGCTCGTCCACCACGAAGTGCGCCGCGCCAGGGCCCTGTTCGCCGAGGGCTACCGGCTCCTGCCCATGCTCGACCGGCGCAGCGGCGCCTGCGTCGCGGCCATGGCCGGGATCTACCGGCGCCTCCTCGACCGCATCGAGCGGGAGCCGGAGGCCGTGCTGCGCGGCCGGGTCTCGCTGCCGCCGCACGAGAAGGCGTACGTCGCCGTCCGGGGCCTGTCCGGTCTCGACGCGCGGACCGTCTCCCGCCAACGCACGCGCAGGAGGGTTTGATGACCCCGACGGCGTCCGCCGCCCCGGGCCGCACGCCCGACCGCCCGACGCCCCGCGGCCGTTCCGCGGGCGCCGCCGCCCCGGGCGCCCGCCGGGCAACCCCGGCGCGCGCCGCCGCGTCTACCCGGACGGGCTCCGCCGACCACCGGACGGGCTCCGCCGACCGCCGGCCGTCACCCGGCGACAGGGCCGCGGCGTACCACCGCACCACGGGGGAGGACGCATGACCGGCAGCGGCCGGCACGACCAGCACGCCCAGCACGCCGTCGTCGTCGGCGGCGGACTCGCCGGGGTCACCACCGCCCTCGAACTCGCCGACGCCGGACTCCGGGTCACCCTGCTCGAAGGCCGCCCCCGGCTCGGCGGCCTCGCCTTCTCCTTCAAGCGCGGCGAACTCACCGTCGACAACGGCCAGCACGTCTACCTGCGCTGCTGCACCGCCTACCGGTGGTTCCTCGACCGGGTGGACGGAGCGGCCCTGGCCCCCCTGCAGGACCGGCTCGACGTACCCGTCCTCGACGTCGCCCACCCCGCCGGCCCCCGCCTGGGCCGGCTGCGCCGCAGCGCCCTCCCCGTACCCCTGCACCTGGCGGGCTCCCTCGCCCGCTACCCGCACCTCTCGCTCGCCGAACGCGCGAGCGTCGGCCGCGCTGCCCTCGCGCTGCGCCGCCTGGACCCCGCCGACCCGGCGCTCGACGGGCTGGACTTCGCGACGTGGCTCCGCCGCTACGGCCAGTCGCCCCGCACGATCGAGGCCCTGTGGGACCTCGTCGGCGTCGCCACGCTCAACGCCACGGCCGAGCAGTCCTCCCTGGGCCTGGCCGCCATGGTCTTCAAGACCGGCCTCCTCTCCGAGAACGGCGCCGCGGACATCGGCTGGGCCCGCGTACCGCTGGGGGACCTGCACGACACCCTCGCCCGGACGGCACTCGACGCGGCCGGCGTCCGCACCGCACTGCGCGCCCGCGTCACCGCCGTCTCCCGTACGTCCGAGGGCGCATGGCGCGTCGACACCGAGGACGAGACCCTCGACGCCTCTGTCGTCGTCCTCGCCGTACCCCAGCGCGAGGCGCACGCGCTGCTCCCGGCCGGGGCCCTCGCCGACCCGGACACCCTCCTCGACATCGGCACCGCGCCCATCCTCAACGTCCACGTGGTCTACGACCGCAAGGTGCTCAAGCAGCCCTTCTTCGCTGCGCTCGGCTCACCCGTCCAGTGGGTCTTCGACCGGACCGAGTCCTCCGGCCTGCCCGACGGCGGCCAGTACCTCGCCCTGTCCCAGTCGGTCGCGCAGGACGACATCGACGAGCCCGTCTCGGTCCTGCGGACCAAGTACCTGCCCGAGCTGGAGCGGCTGCTGCCCGCCGCGCGCGGCGCCAAGGTACGGGACTTCTTCGTCACCCGGGAGCGGACCGCGACCTTCGCCCCCACCCCCGGCGTCGGCCGGCTGCGCCCCGGGGCGCGCACCGACACGCCGGGGCTCTACTTGGCCGGTGCGTGGACCGCCACCGGTTGGCCCGCGACGATGGAGAGCGCCGTCCGCAGCGGACTGGGCGCGGCGCACGCCGCGCTCACCGCACTCGGCCGCCACCGCGAACACCCTCTGCAGGAGGCGGCATGACCACCCTCAGCACGACCGGCACAGCACGAACAGGAACCAGAGGAGAGCCAGTGAACCCGGGGAATCCGGCCGTCGAGAACACGGATGCCAGTGTGGGCACTGCCGGACGGGATATGGAGAAGGCCGACACCGTCGCCCTCCTGGAGCGCGGCCGCACGCTGTCGACCCCCGCGCTCCGCGCCGCCGTCGACCGCCTCGCGGCGCCGATGGACACCGTCGCCGCCTACCACTTCGGGTGGATCGACGCCCACGGCAACGCGGCCGACGGCGACGGCGGCAAGGCCGTGCGCCCCGCCCTCGCACTGCTCTCGGCCGAGGCAGCGGGCGTCCCCGCCGAGACCGGCATCCCCGGCGCGGTCGCCGTCGAGCTCGTGCACAACTTCTCGCTGCTGCACGACGACCTGATGGACGGCGACGAGCAGCGCCGCCACCGCGACACCGTGTGGAAGGTGCACGGCCCGGCCCAGGCCATCCTGGTCGGCGACGCCCTCTTCGCCCTCGCCAACGAGGTGCTGCTGGAACTGGGTACCGTCGAGGCCGGCCGCGCCGCGCGCCGCCTGACCACCGCCACCCGCAAGCTCATCGACGGCCAGGCCCAGGACATCTCCTACGAGCACCGCGAGCGCGTCAGCGTCGAGGAGTGCCTGGAGATGGAGGGCAACAAGACCGGCGCCCTGCTCGCCTGCGCCGTGTCCATCGGCGCCGTCCTCGGCGGCGCGGACGACCGTACGGCCGACAAGCTGGAGGAGTACGGCTACCACCTGGGCCTCGCCTTCCAGGCCGTCGACGACCTGCTCGGCATCTGGGGCGACCCGGAGGCCACCGGCAAGCAGACCTGGAGCGACCTGCGCCAGCGCAAGAAGTCCCTGCCGGTCGTCGCCGCGCTGGCGGCGGGCGGCCCGGCCTCGGCCGAACTGGCCGACCTGCTCGCGGCGGACGCCAAGAGCAGCGACTTCGAGAACTTCTCCGAGGAGGAGTTCGCGGCCCGCGCCGCCCTCATCGAGGCGGCCGGCGGACGCCAGTGGACGGCCGACGAGGCGCGCCGCCAGCACACCGTCGCCATCCGGGCGCTGGACGACGTCGACATGCCGCAGCGGGTGCGCGAACAGCTCGTGGCCCTCGCCGACTTCGTCGTCGTGCGCAAGCGGTGACCGCCACCCGGTCGAGGATATGACGCGCGAGTCGCCGGCCGGAGCCGCCTGACAGGCTGCACCCGCCGACGGCAGACCCCAGTTCAGCAGAGGACACTGTTCGAAGGGGAAGCCATGACAGCGACGACCGACGGCAGCGCGGACAGCGCTGGCGCTGGCAGCGGATCCACCCCCGGCGCCCCGCCGCCCGGCGCCGCGGGGCCGGCCGCCCCGCGGGCCGGGTACGTG
>NZ_JBHXRU010000039.1:0-56428 GCF_042716255.1 Streptomyces sp. NPDC058662
CTCCGGGGGCGAGCGGCCCGTCGCCGTACCTGTCCGCGGCCGGCCGGGGCGCCCGGTCGGCCGCCACGTCCCGTGCGGCCGGTTCAGCAGCCGCAGTCGTCCGAGTCGGTGGGGGCGGTCAGCGGGTCGGCCTCGGGGCGCTGCTCGTTGCCCTGCCAGGTCTCGACCTCGAAGCCCTCGCGGATCCAGTACTCGATGCCGCCGAGCATCTCCTTGACCTGGAAGCCCAGCTCGGCCAGGGCGTGCGCCGAGCGCGTGGCGCCGTTGCAGCCGGGGCCCCAGCAGTACGTCACCACGGGGATGTTCTTGTCGAGCAGCTTCTCCGCATGCTCGGGAACGAGGGCGGTGGGCAGGTGGATCGCACCAGGTACGTGGGCCTGGTCCCAGGCCGGGGTGGAGCGCGAGTCGATCAGCTGGAAGCCGAGCTCGGCGCCCTGCTCGCGGTGGGCCCGGTAGGCGGTGGCGACATCGGACACGTCCGCGTGGAAGGCGAGGCTCGCGCCGAAGTAGGCGGCGGCCGCGGCGGGGCTGGCCGGCGGTACCCGGAGCACGGGGTTCACGGGGGCGGGCGCGGTGCTGGTGTGCGGTGTCGTCGTCATGACTCAAAATCTACGGCGCCTTGATCATTCACGGAAGTGGTTTTCCCCGGCCCTTTTCTTGTACCGCCGGGGATTTCCCTGCTAGACCTGCACCATGACCGACTATTCCCCTGACGCCACCGACTGGCGCATCCTCGAAGTCCTCCAGCGGGACGGGCGCGCCAGCTTCACCGAGCTCGCCCGCTCCGTGTCGATGTCCGCGAGCGCCGTCACCGAGCGCGTCCGCCGCCTGGAGGAGGTCGGCATCATCACCGGCTACACGGCGGTGGTCGACCCGGAGCGGCTCGGCAAGTCGATCCTCGCGCTCGTCCGGCTGCGCTACCCGCACGGGAACTACAAGCCGTTCCACGACTTCCTGGAGGCCACACCGGAGATCCTGGAGGCCCACCACGTCACGGGCGACGACTGCTTCGTCCTCAAGGTCGCGGCCCGCTCCATGTCCCACCTGGAGGAGGTCACCGGCCGGATCGCGGGCCTCGGCCCGGTGACGACGAGCATCGTCTACTCCTCACCGCTGCCCCACCGGCCGCTCAGTCCGTGAGCGCCGCCGTGCGGTGGCGGACCACTGAGCCCCCGCGCTGCTTGACGATCTCCAGCTGGGTCTGGACCCGCGCCCGCAGGTCCGCGACATGGCTGACGATGCCGACACTGCGGTCCCGCTCGCGCAGCGAGTCCAGGACGTCGAGGACCTCGTCCAGGGCCTGGTCGTCGAGACTGCCGAACCCCTCGTCGATGAAGAGGGTGTCCAGGCGCATGCCGCCCGCCTCGTCGGTGACCACGTCGGCCAGTCCGAGGGCGAGGGCGAGCGAGGCGAAGAAGGTCTCGCCGCCCGACAGGGTGGCGGTGTCCCGCTCGCTGCCGGTCCAGGAGTCGACCACGTGCAGGCCCAGTCCGGAACGCCCGCGTCCGCTCGCCCGCGCGTCGGAGTGCACGAGGGTGTAGCGGCCGCCCGACATGCGCAGCAGCCGGACGGTCGCCGCGGCGGCGACCTGCTCCAGGCGCGCGGCCAGTACGTACGCCTCCAGGCGCATCCGGCGCTCGTTGTCCGCGGAGGTGCCGGCGGTCAGCCCGGCCAGGCGGGCGACGCGGTCGTACTCCTCGCGCAGCGGGCCGAGGGCGCCCAGCTCCCGTTCGGCCTGCCGCGACAGCCGGTCCAGCTCCGCGCAGCGCAGCCGGGCGGCGTCATGGGCGGAGCCGGCCGTACGGAGCTTCGCGTCGGCCCGGGCCGCGTAGGCCTCGGCTGCCTCCGGCTCGGCCGGGGGCAGCGCAGCCGCCTGCGCGGCGCCGGTCTCGGCGAGGCGGTCGGCCAGCATGGCCTCCTCGGCCTGCCAGGCGTCCATCCGGTGCTGGAGGGCGGTGCGCTGGTACTCGGGGAGCACGGCGTCGGCCGCGGCGTCGACGGTGTCGAAGCCCGCTCTGAAGGCGGCGTCGGCCAACTGGCCGTCGGCCTCCTTCAGGCGGGCGGCGGCGGCTTCCGCCCGGCGCAGGGCGACGGCGGCGTCCGCGACCATCCGGACCCGGTCCTCCAGGGTCCGGGCGCGGGCGGCGACAGTCGGCGCGTCCCCCCGTACCAGGGCGAGCTCCGCCTCCAGCGCGGTCTGCTCCCGGTCGAGGGCCTCGCGGCGGGAGGCGCGGGCGGCGATCCGGCGTTCGGCGTCGAGCCGGTCGGCGCTGCGCGCGGCGTACTCCCGCTCGGCGCGGTCGAGGTTCTCGCGCGCGGCGTGCAGGCCCGCGGCGGTGGCGTGGGCGGCGGCGTGCCGGGAGCTCAGGTCGGCGGTGCGGGCGAGGAGCTCCTCGGTGGCGGCCTCCCCGGCGGCGGCCGCGGCCTCGGCCTCGGCCTCCCCGACGGCGGCGAGCCGCCGCTCCACGGCGGCCCGGGCGTCCTCGGCCCGCTCGTAGTCGGCGTGCGCGGCGTCCTCCGCGGCCCGGTCCACATGGCCGGGGGCCGGACGGGCCGGCGCCGGGTGCTCGGCGGAACCGCAGACGGTGCAGGCCTCGCCGGCCACCAGGGCCTCGGCGAGCTCGGCGGCGATCCCGCGCAGCCGCGCCTCCTTCAGCTCCAGCCAGCGCTCCCGCAGGGCGCTCGACTCCTCGCGGGCGCCGAGCAGTTCGGCGGCGGCGCGCGCGGCGTCGGCGGCGAACTCATCGCGCCGCCGGGCGGCGTTCAGCCGTATCCGCGCGGTCGCGAGCCCGCCCGCAAGCTGCTCGGCCAGGGTCGCGGCCTGCTGTGCGGCGTCCAGTCGCTCCTGGAGGCCCGTGCGGGTGGCCTCCCAGCGCTCCAGCCACTCGGCGGACTCCTGGTGCTGCTCCTCGGCGGCGCGCGCCTCCCGTTCCAGGTCGGCCCGTTCGCGCCCGATGCCGGCGCTGCGCTGCTCAATCCGCCGGGCGGCGCCGAGTGCGCCGAGGTCCTCCCGCAGCCGCTGCTCCTCGGCGGCCAGTTCCTCGGCGCCGGCCTCGGCGAAGGACGCGGGGAGCGCCGTGCGGGCGGCCGTCTCCGCGTGCGCGGCGGCCAGGTGGGCGGCGGACGCGGCCCCGCGCAGCTCCAGGGCGGGGGCCACCAGGGCGCCGCGCCGGGCCCGGTCGAGCAGCACGCGCACCCGTTCCCGTTCCGGCGCGGCCTCGGCGAGGGCGGCGCGGCGGCGTTGGGTCTCGGCGTGCCGGCGCTGGAGCCGGTCGAGCTCCCGCGCGTCCTCGGCGGCACGCCGGGCCGCGGCGTGCCGTCCCTCGACGGCGGCCAGCGCGTACTCGGCGACGGCGTACCGCTCCCGGGCGGCGCACCGGGCCACGGCCGCCCAGGCCCGGACGGCCTCGGCCAGCCCGGGGTCGCCCGGCTGGTGGTTCGGGACGGGCCAGGCGCGCAGGTCGGCGCTGTCCCCCGCGGCCTGGGCCAGCCGCTGGACGGTGGCGAGGACCTTCTCGTCACCCGCGCGGACCTTGGCCTCGGCGGCCCGGCGCCGGTCCCCGAGCAGGGTTTCGACGGCGGCGAAGCGGCGGGTGTCGAAGAGCCGGCCGAGGAGCCGGCCGCGGGCCGCCTCGTCGGCGCGCAGGAAGCGCGCGAACTCCCCCTGGGGCAGCAGGACCACCTGGCAGAACTGCTCGCGGCTCATGCCGAGCAGCTGCTCGACCTCCTCGCCGATCTCCTGGTGGGAGCGGCTGAGCGCCTGCCAGCCGTCGCCGGTGTGCTCGCGCAGGGCGCTCTGCGCCTTGTCCCTGGTGGTTCCGGTGCCGCGCTTCTTCGGCCGGTCCTGCTCGGGTCGGCGGGTGATCTCCAGGCGTCTTCCGCCGGCGGTCAGTTCGAGGGTGACCTCGGTCGGGGTCCCGGCGGCGGCGTGGTCGCTGCGCAGGCTGGTCCCGGGAGCCTGGCGGGGGCCGGGCACCGATCCGTAGAGCCCGTAGCAGACGGCGTCCAGCACGGAGGTCTTCCCGGCCCCCGTGGGCCCGTGCAGCAGGAAGACGCCGGCGCCGGACAGGGCGTCGAAGTCGATCTCCTGGGGTTCGGCGAACGGCCCGAAGGCGGTGACCTTGAGCCGGTGCAGCCTCATCGGTGGATCTCCTGGCGGCCGTCCTGGACGCGTACGTCGTCGAAGGCGCCCCGGAGCACGGCCCGTTCGGCCTCGTCGGCGCGGCCGCCGCCGCGGACGTGCGCGACGAAGTCCTCGGCGATCTCCTGGTCGCTGCGGCCCTTGAGCCGCTGCGCGTAGGAGGCGCCGGCGGCGTCCTCGCGGCCCTCGGGGTCGAAGGCGAGGCTGAGCGTGTGCGGGAAACGGGCGGTGAGCCGGCCCATCGGGTCCTCGGGACGCACCGGGTCGGTGAGGGTGGCCTCGACCCAGGCGTCCGTGTGCACGGAGAGGCGCTCGTCGGACAGCAGCGCGTCCAGGCGGCCGCGCAGCCGGGCGAGGGCCCTCGGCACGGGGGTGTCGATCCGCTCGGCGCGGGCGATGTCCCCGTGCGCGCCGAGCTCGACGAGCCACATGGTCTTGCGGTGGTCGGCCTCGGAGAAGGAGTAGGCGAGGGGGGAACCGGAGTAGCGGACCCGTTCGTTGATCGCCTGGCAGCCGTGGAGGTGGCCGAGGGCGGCGTAGTCCACTCCGTCGAAGACGGAGGCGGGCACGGCCTCGACCCCGCCGACGGTGATGTCGCGCTCGCTGTCGCTGGCCCGGCCGCCGGTGACGAAGGCGTGCGCCAGGACGACGGAGCGGGTGCCGGGGGTCCGCGCGGCCAGATCGGCCCGGATCCGGTCCATGGCGGCGCCCAGAACCGCCTCGTGGCTGACCCGGGTCGTACCGAACTGCTCCTTGACCAGGGCCGGCTCCAGGTACGGCAGCCCGTACAGGGCCACGTCGCCGTGCGCGTCGGACAGCACCACGGGATCGGCGCAGGCGGCGGGATCGGTCCTGAGGTGGATGCCGGCGCGGTCGATCAGGCCCGCCCCTACGCCGAGCCGGCGGGCGGAGTCGTGGTTGCCGGAGATCATGACGGTGGGCACGCCGATCGCGGCCAGCCGGTGCAGGGCGCGGTCGAAGAGTTCGACGGCCGCGAGCGGGGGCACGGCCCGGTCGTAGACGTCACCGGCGACGAGCACGGCGTCGACCGCGTGCGCGCGGACGGTCTCGACGAGGTGGTCGACGAAGGCGGCCTGGGCGCCGAGCAGGTTCACGCGGTGGAAGGCCCGGCCGAGGTGCCAGTCGGAGGTGTGCAGGAACTTCACTCGCCGGCTCCGCCGCCGCGCATACCCGTCACGCCGTCTCCCCCTGCTCGTCTCCCGCTCGCTGAACCCCTCTACGCTAACCCGTTCCCGGGGCCCGTCCGCCCGGAAGCGGGGGCACCGGGGGCGGCTCAGGGCGCGTACGTCTCCCCGCCGAGGGTGAGGGTGGCGCTGCCGGCCGTGCTGTCGGCGAGCCAGGCCTCGAAGGAGGGCAGGTCCGCCTCCGGGAGGGCCACCTCGATCTCCACGGCGGCCCCGTACCGCAGGTCCACCACGCTCCGGCCGGTGGCGCGCAGGTCGTTCTGTGTCCTGCCGGCCCGCTGGTGGTCGACGGTGACGGTGGCCAGCCGGTAGCGGCGCCGGGTGACGGTGCCGAGCTCGTCGAGGGCCTCGCCGACCACTCCCCCGTACGCCCTGATCAGGCCGCCGGCACCGAGTTTCACGCCGCCGTAGTAGCGGGTGACCACGGCGACCGCGTAGCGGACGTCGCGCCGCGTCAGCATCTGCAGCATCGGGACGCCGGCGGTGCCGCCGGGCTCGCCGTCGTCGCTGGCCTTCTGGACGGACGCGTCGGCGCCGATGACGTAGGCGAAGCAGTTGTGCGTGGCGGTGGGGTGCTCCTTGCGGACGCGCGCGACGAACGCCTGCGCCTCCGCCTCGGTAGCGGCGGGCGCGAGCGCGCAGAGGAACCGCGAGCGGTTGATCTCGGACTCGTGCACGCCCTCACGGGCCACCGTCACGTACTGGTCTGCCTTCACCGCTCCACCTTACGGGGAATCGGACATGTGTCTTTTCGGTTGATGCGGCAGAGCCGGATCCCGACGACCGGGCCGGACGGCAGGGCAGAAGGCCACAGGACACAGAGGCAGTCCGGCGCGGAGCGCGTGCGCCGGACCGGAGCAGCAGGAGGCGGCGTACGTGTACGGCGACACCGATTCGGCGACCATTCGAGAGATCCTCACGGAGCTCGGCGACACCTGGGCCGTGGTGGGCCTGTCCAACAACCAGGACCGGGCGGCCTACGGGGTGGCCCGCGTCCTGCAGCGGTACGGCAAGCGCGTGGTCCCCGTGCACCCCAAGGCCGAGACGGTGCACGGCGAGCCCGGGTACGCCTCGCTGGAGGAGGTCCCGTTCCCGGTGGACGTGGTGGACGTCTTCGTGAACAGCGAGCTGGCGGGCGCGGTCGCCGACCAGGCCGTGGCCGCCGGGGCGAAGGCGGTCTGGTTCCAGCTCGGGGTGGTCGACGAGGCCGCCTACGACCGCACCCGCGCGGCCGGACTGGCCATGGTGATGGACCGCTGCCCGGCGATCGAGATCCCCGCGCTCCAGCGCTCCGGGGGCTGACCGCTCTACCGCTCCGCCCGCTGCTGCGGCTCCGCCTCGGGCAGGTCGGGCAGGTCGGAGAGGTCAGTGAGCTCGGCGAGCTCCGCCAGCCCCCGCAGCTGCTCCGGCGTCATCCCCTCGGGAATGGGGACCGGCGCCGGAGTGCGCAGCGGCGGCTGCCAGCCCGTCTCCGGCTCCCACCGGCGCACGACGCGCGCGGGCGCTCCCGCCACGACGGCGTGGTCCGGCACCTCGCCCCGTACGACGGCCCCCGCCGCGACCACGACGTTGCGGCCCAGCTTCGCCCCCGGCAGGACCACGGCGCCGGTGCCGAGCCAGCAGCCGGGGCCGATCTCGACCGGTTCGCTGCGCGGCCACTGCCGGCCCACCGGCTGGTGCGGGTCGTCGTAGCTGTGGTTGGTGGAGGTGATGTACACGCCCGGCCCGCAGAAGGTGTCGTTCCCGATGGTGATCCGGGTGTCGGCGATGACGTGGCTGTCCCGGCCGATCACCACCCCGTTGCCGAGGACCAGCACCGGCTCCGCGCCGAGGTCGAGGTCCGGCATCATCCCGGCCGTGAGGGTGACCCGCTCGCCGATGATGCAGTGGTCCCCGAGCCGGATCCAGCGCTCCCCGAAGACCGTGCCCTGCGGGAAGGCGAGCCGGGTGCCGTGCCCGATGGCGCCGAAGCGCAGCGGTCCGGGAGTCTGCGCGGTGACGGCGCCGGCCCGCTGCATCCAGCGCCAGGCCGCGTGCACGGCGCGGTTCGCCAGCCTGCGGCGCGGCCCCGCCAGGGATGAGAACGTGTTCTTCTTCGGCACCCGGCCACGGTAGTGCGCCGGGTGCCGGGCGTCCGGACGCCCGTCCTGTGATCTTCACCCCATCGCGGGGCCGCCCGCACCCGTGGCCTACGGTGCCGGTAGCACGCGAGCCGGGACCGGGACCGGCCCCCGGAAGCAGAGGGAACAGGGGAAGAGCACATGACGCAGCAGGCGGCCCAGGACCGGAGCGGGGCACTCGTGGCGGGTGTGGGCGGGAAGAGCCCGGACCTCGATCCCACGGCTTTCACCGCACCCACCTCCGTCGTGGTCGGGGATGTCACCCTGGCCGCCGGGGCGAGTGTCTGGTACTCGGCGGTGCTCCGGGCGGACTGCGGCCCGATCACCCTCGGGGCCGACAGCAACGTGCAGGACAACTGCACGGTGCACGTGGACCCCGGCTTCCCGGTCTCCATCGGCGCGCGGGTCTCCATCGGGCACAACGCGGTCGTGCACGGCTGCACGGTCGAGGACGACTGCCTGATCGGCATGGGCGCCACCGTGCTGAACGGCGCGCTCATCGGCGCCGGTTCGCTGGTGGCCGCGCAGGCACTGGTCCCGCAGGGCATGGTCGTCCCGCCCGGCTCACTGGTCGCGGGGGTCCCGGCCAAGGTCCGGCGCGAGCTGACCGAGGAGGAGCGGGAGGGCGTCAAGCTGAACGCGGCGATGTACGTGGAGCTGGCGAAACAGCACGCCGCCGCGGTCACCGCCCAGGCGTAGCCCGCACCAGCCTCCAGGCCGGCGGCTCGGCCACGTGCGCGGCGTCCCCGGCCGGCGCCGCCGTGATCAGCTTCGTCACGCGGAGCGGGCCGGCGCGGCCGGCTCGGGGAGCGCCGGCCCGGCGGCCTCCGCGGTGACGGCCGCCGCAGCCGCCGTGACCGCTGCCGGACCCGCCGCGTCCGCCGTCTCCGTGCGGACCGCCTCCGCGGCCTTCCGCATCCGGCCGCGCACCACCAGCGTCACCGCGAGCCCGAACACGACGGCCAGCCCCAGCGCCAGCCAGGAGAACCGCTTCAGCCAGGGCTCCGCGACGATTCCGACCGAGTAGATGACGGCCGTGGTGCCGCCCGCCCACAGGATGCCACCGAGGATGTTCGCGATCAGGAACCGCCAGTACGGCATGTGCAGCACGCCCGCCAGCGGTCCGGCGAAGATCCGCAGCAGCGCAACGAACCGGCCGAAGAAGACGGCCCACATGCCCCACTTCTCGAAGGAGCGCTCGGCCAGGGCGACGTGTTCCGGCCCGAAGTGCTTGGGGAAGCGCCGTCCCAGCCGTTCCAGCAGCGGCTTGCCGCCGCGGCGGCCGATCGCGTAGCCGATGGAGTCGCCGACGATGGCGCCGGTGATCGCGCAGAGCCCCAGCACCACGGGGTCGATCCTGTCGTGCTGTGAGGCGAGTAGCGCCGAGCTGACCAGGATGATCTCCCCCGGCAGCGGGATACCGAGGCTCTCCAGCCCGATGACCAGCCCCACCAGGAGGTAGACGGCGACCGCCGGAATCGTCTCCAGCCATGCCTGGATGTGCACCGCTACGTCCTCCCGATCGGTTCCGCGCGTCCCCTGCGACCCGCCGGACGGGCAGCCTATCGGCTCTCCACCACCACCTTTGACCTCAGTGGCAGCTCGCGCGAGGACCGGCCCACGCACACCTCCCGGCGCCCGGATCCCCGTACCCAGCCGTGCAGTTCCGGGTCCCAGGACGACAGGGACCGGGCGTCCACGTCGAGGACGACCCGCTGGGCGGCGCCCGGGGCGAGCGTGAGCCTGCGGTAGCCGGCCAGGGCGCGCACCGGCTGGGGCAGCCGCAGGTGCGGGGAGGGGCCGAGGTACACCTGCGCCACCTCGGTGCCCTTGCGCGGGCCGGTGTTGCGGACGGTGAACTCCACGCGCAGCCCGTCGCGTTCCGCCCGGACGGCGAGCTTCTCGTACTGCCAGGTCGTGTACGAGAGCCCGTGCCCGAAGGGGAACAGCGGGTTCACCCGCTCGGCGTCGTACCAGCGGTGGCCGACGTGGACCCCCTCGGTGTACTCCTGCCTGCCGCCCACCCCGGGATAGCGCAGCGGGTCGCCGCCGACGGGGGTGGCCCGCTCCTCGGCGGGGAAGGTCTGGGTCAGCCGCCCGCCGGGGTCCACGTCCCCGAAGAGGATGTCGGCGGTGGCGCCCGCGCCCTCCTGGCCCGGGTAGTACATCTGGAGGACCGCCCCGGTGCGCGGGAGCCACGGCATGGTGGTGCTGGAGGAGGTGTTGAGGACGACCGTGGTGCGGGGGTTGACGGCGGTGACGGCCTCGATCAGCCGCGCCTGCCCGCCCGGCAGCGCCAGGGAGGTCCGGTCCCGGCCCTCGGTGGCGTCCTCGTACGCGAAGAGCACCACGCTGCGGCAGGTCCTCGCGGTCCGCACGGCCTCGGCGAGGTCCTCGGCCCGGTCGGCCCGGGTGGTGTACCGCAGCCGGAAGCGCTGGCCCTTCTCCCCGCCCTGCGCGTTCACGGCGAGGCGGTGGACGCCCGCCTTGAGGGTGAGGGTGCGGCGCCGCACGGCCATGCCGTCGGGGGCGGCGCCGAGCAGCCCGCCCGCGAACCGCTCGGCCACGCCCTGCCGGAGGGGGAACAGCTCCTCACCGTCCAGGCGTACGGACGGCCGCTGGCCGGTGTAGTGGACGATCAGCGTCCACTCGTCCTCGGCGGGCAGCCGGAACCCGCCCCGGTAACTCCAGCCGCGGCCCGCGCCCACCTGCCGGTCGTCCAGGGCGGCGGCCGGGCTCAGCAGCCCCGCCGGGAAGGGGCGGCCGTAGATGTCCTCGCCGAGGGCGTGGCGGACGGTGGATCCGTGCCCGGCGCGCTGCCGGATGGCGGCGAGCGGGGCGGCCGCCCGGTCGGGGGCCACCTGCGCGCTGCCGCCCCCGCCGACGAAGGGGACCTGGCCGGTGGGGCCGATGACGGCGATGGAGCGGGCGGCGTCACCGGACAGCGGCAGGGTGCCGCGTTCGTTGCGCAGCAGCACCGCCCCCGCGGCGGCCACCTTGCGGGCGGTGCCGGCGCCGGCGGCGGCCTGGCGCGCGGGGCGGGCGGCGGGGCGCGCTGCCAGCAGGCCGAAGCGCTCCATGGTGGTCAGGAGGCGCCGTACGGCGAGGTCGACGGAGGCCTCCGGTACGGAGCCGGCGTGCACTGCCTCGCGCAGCGGGTCGCCGAAATGGGTGCCGCCGGGCATCTCCATGTCGAGGCCGGCTCCGATGGCGGCGACGGTGCTGTGGGTGGCGTCCCGGTCGGACACCACCCAGCCGTCGAACCCCCAGGCGCCGCGCAGCACGGTGTCGAGCAGCGGCCTGTTCTCGCAGGCGTGGACGCCGTTGACCTTGTTGTACGCGCCCACCACGGCGCCCGCGCCGGCGGCCACGGCGGCCTCGAAGCCGCGCAGCTCGGTCTCGTGGAGGGTCTGTTCGGCGACGATGACGTCGACGGTGTCGCGGCCCTGCTCCTGGTTGTTGAGGGCGAAGTGCTTGACGGCGGCGACGAGGCCCTCGTCCTGGATGCCCCGGACCACCTCGGCGACCAGGTCGGCGGTCAGCAGCGGGTCCTCGGCGAAGGTCTCGAAGTTCCGGCCGGCGTACGGGGTGCGGATGAGGTTGGCCATGGGGGCAAGCAGGACGTCCTGGCCGAGCGCCCGGCCCTCGCGGCCGAGGACGCGGCCGTACTCGCGGGCGAGCGCGGGGTCGAACGCGGAGGCCAGCAGTACGGGGGCGGGCAGCGCGGTGGCCGACCGGGCGACCCGTACGCCGGCGGGTCCGTCGGCGAGCCGCAGAGCGGGGATCCCCAGCCGGGGCACTCCCGGGAGGTAGCCGGCCTGGCCGAGGGGGGCGGGGTCCTGGCCGCCGTGGAGCAGGGCGGTCTTCTCCTCCAGGGTGAGGCGTCCCAGCAGCTGGTCGTCGGGGTCGGCTCCGCCGGGCTCCGCGGCGGCGGCAGGCGCCCCCGGCGGGCCGTGGCGCGGTACCGCGCCGGGCGGCACGCTCGCCACGCAGCCGCCCGCCCCGAGGGCCGCGCCCACCGCTCCGAACAGCGTCATCGCGGAACGTCTGGACACGGCCTCGCTCATCGGCGCTCCCTGCGGCGTGGGTCGGCGGGAGCGGCCCGCGCCGGACCGCTCCCGCGCCCACTGTGCGCCGCGCGTCCGCGCGGTCCGCCCGGACGCGCCAGCCGGGCGCCCGGGTTCAGCCCTGCGGCGGCGGGGGCACGCTGTCGGCGTCGCGGCGGACCTCGTCCTGCCGCTGGACCCGTGCCTCGGTGCGGTGCCCCCGCGCGATGTAGTCGCGCACGACGGCCTCCACCGCGTCCTGCGGCGAGCCGACGCCGGCGAGGACCATCACTTCCACCACGAGCTCGGCGTCGAGACTGACGTTGACCTTGGCCACGGGCATCCCCTCACATCGTCGTGCGAGGGACTCTAGCCGCAGGGAGGGCGGTTACGCCGTCGCGTTGGGGCGCAGGGTCCACACCACGGTCATCTCGCCCGTCACGGCCTCGTCCTCGCGCTGGATGGCGATGGTGACCGGGAACTCGGGGCGGCCGCCCGCGTCGAGTTCGGCGACCACCTCGGCCGCCGGGCGGCCGAGGGTGGCGGTGGCGGTCACGACGCCCTTGGCGAGCTTCCTGTACCCGATCTCGGCCTTCACCGCGAGGGGTACGGCGCGCGAGAGCTGGTCGCCGAAGGCGGCCAGGACTATGGCTCCGCTCGCGGACTCCGCGAGGGTGAACATGGCGCCGGCGTGCGGGCCGCCGACGTGGTTGTGGTAGTCCGGCTGGTCCGGCAGGCGGACGACCGCGCGCTCGGGGGTGGTCTCCAGGAACTGGAGGTTCAGGGTGCGGGCCATCGGCACGGTCGCGGCGAGCAGTTCGCCCACGTTCATCTGTTCTGCGCTCATGAGAGCGATGTTACCCACGAGTAGAGAGCCTTGGCCAGAGTCCGCCCGGGGGCGGCCGTGGCTCCCGGGAGCCCCTCCCACTATCGTTACCGGCCATGTGGCCAGGACAGCAGCAGCCGCCCGGGGGCGAGCAGAACCCCCAGGACGCGCACCAGAACCCTTATCAGCAGCAGCCGGGACAGCCGAACCCGTACCAGCAGCAGTCGGGGTACGGAGAGCAGCAGCCCGGTTACGGGTACCCCCAGCAGGGCTACCAGACGCCCCCGCCCGTCCAGCCGTGGGGCCAGGTCACGCAGACCGCTCCGCAGACCCGCCCCGGCGGCAGCCCGTTCTCGACCAGGACGGTGGCCATCGTGGCCGCCGCGGCGGTCGTGGTCGCGGCGGCCGGCACGGGCGCGTTCGTGCTGACCCGGGACGACGGGAAGGCCGACATCGCCGACGGGAAGCCCGACGCGACCGCCTCCGCCCCGGCCTCCTCCGCGCCCGCCCCGGCGGGCAGCAGCGCGAACCCGCGGGCCGGCGGCGAGGTCAAGCCCGTGATCCCGGGCTGGAAGGTCGTCATCAACCCGAAGTACGGCACCGCCTTCGACGTCCCGCCGGAATGGAACGTCAAGAGCGCCGGCCTGTCCACCGGTTTCGAGGACGACGTCAAGAACGACGGCTCCGCGGTGGTCATGATGACCGCACCCGCCTTCCTCAAGGAGGACTGGTGCAAGGTGGACTCGGACAAGAACGGCAGCGAGGAGACGTACTCGCTGGCGGGCACCGGCACCAAGGGCGGCCAGGGCGCCAAGGACACCGCCGAGGCCGTGCGCAACGAGGCCGGGAACTGGGTGTTCGCCGCGTACGCGCAGAAGGCGCCCAACGGCACCGTCAAGGTCTCCGACCCGAAGGAGTACACCACCTCCTCGGGGCTCAAGGGCCACACGGCGACCGCGACGGCGGCCGGTCTGCCCAAGGAGAACAAGTGCTCCTCCGACGGCAAGTCCATCGCCTTCAGCTTCAAGACCGCGAACGGCGACTTCTCCAGCTGGATCCTGTACGCCGCCGCGGGCGTCCAGGGTGAGGTCAGCCAGGAGACCTACGAGAAGATCCTCAGCTCCGTCCGCCTCCACGCGGGGTGACCTCCCTCCCTGCCCCGCCGGGCCGACCATCCGTTTGGATTCTCGGCCCGGGGCAGGGATAGTCCGGTGGTGAGCACACCCACCGCCGCCCCGTCCCGCACGCCCGCGCCCCGCCGCCCCGCGTGGGCCGGCCGGAACTACTCCCTGCTGACGGGCGCGGCGGTCGTCACGAACCTCGGCAGCCACGGATCGCTGATCGCGACCGCGTTCGCGGTCATGGAGTCCGGTGGCAGCGGCTGGGACATCGGTCTGGTCACGGCGGCCCGCACGCTCCCGCTCGTGCTCTTCCTGCTCGTCGGCGGAGCGATCGCCGACCGGCTGCCGCGCCACCGGGTGATGGTCGCCGCCAACGCCCTCAACTGCGTGTCCCAGGCGGCCTTCGCCGTGCTCGTCCTGACCGGCGACCCGCAGCTGTGGCAGATGATGCTGCTGACCGCCCTGTGCGGCACCGGTACCGCCTTCTTCAACCCGGCCGCCGAGGGCATGCTGCTGTCCACCGTCTCCGGCGAGCACTCCAACCGCGCGTTCGCGCTCTTCCGGATGGCCGTGAACGGCGCCGGGATCGGTGGGGCCGCGCTCGGCGGAGCCATGATCGCCGTGGTCGGGCCGGGCTGGGTGCTGGCGATCGACGCCGCCGCCTTCGCCGTCGCGGGAGCGATGCGCGCCTTCCTCGACGTCAGCCGGGTACCGGAGCGCAAGCCGGGCGGGGGGCTGCTGGCCGACCTGCGGGACGGCTGGGTGGAGGTGCGGAGCCGTCCGTGGCTGTGGAGCATTGTGCTCCAGTTCTCCGTGGTCGTCGGCGTGATCAGCGCCGCCGACGCGGTCTACGGTCCCCTGGTCGCCCGGGACCACCTGGGAGGAGCGGCCCCCTGGGGCCTGGCACTGGCCTTCTTCGGGCTCGGCACCATCGGCGGCGCCCTGCTGATGATGACGTGGAAGCCGCGCCGACTGCTGCTCGCGGGCACGCTGTGCGTGTTCCCGATGGCGCTCCCCTCGGCCGGGCTCGCGATTCCGCTGCCCCCCTGGGGCCTGTGCGCGGTGATGCTCGTCAGCGGGGTGGCCATCGAGGTCTTCGGCGTCAACTGGATGTCGACGATGCACCAGGAGATCCCGGAGGAGAAGTTCTCCCGGGTGTCCTCCTACGACTGGTTCGGCTCGCTCTCCATGACGCCGCTGGCGACGGCCCTGGCCGGGCCGGCGGAGTCCGCGTTCGGCCGGTCCGAGGCGCTGTGGGGCTGCGCGGTCCTCGTCGTCCTGCCCACCGCGGCGGTCCTGCTGGTGCCGGACGTGCGCCGGATCACCCGCAAGCCGCACGCGCCGGTGGCCGCCTCCGAGCCGCCCGCCGCTCCGGCGGCGGTGGCCGCGGCCCCCGTGGTGCTGACGGCCGGGGCGCCCGGTCCGCGCGGAGCCGGCGTCCAGCCCTCGGCGCCCTGCGCCGAACCGTCCGGGGACGGCGTCACCCCACACTGAAGGCCCCGTCCGGCGGCTGCGGGGAGGGCACCGCGTCCGCGTCGGAGACCGGCCGGGCCCCCCGCAGCAGCCGGGCCAGCGCCGGACCCCGCTCCACCCGGGCCGGGAAGGCGTCGCCGGCGCACCGCCGGGACAAAGCGTCCAGCGGGAGCCCGGCGTCCGAGGCCAGCAGCACGGCGTTGCCGAACCGCCTGCCCCGCAGCACCGAGGGCTCCGCGATCAGCGCGAGCTCCCCGAACACCGCCCCGAAGTTGGCCAGCTGCGACCGCAGGAACCCGAAGGGCGCCCCGTCGGCCAGGTTCGCCGCGTACAGACCGCCGGGACGCAGCACCCGCGCCGTCTGCCGGGCGTACTCCACCGACGTGAGCTGCGCGGGCACCCGGGAACCGCCGAAGACGTCGGCGACCAGGACGTCCGCGCTCGCCGCCGACGCCGCCTCCAGCCACGCCCGGGCGTCGGCCGCGTGCACGGTGATCCCGGCTCCGGCCGGCAGCGGCAGGTGCTCCGCCACCAGATCCGCGAGGGCGGCGTCGAACTCGACGACCGTCTGGCGGGATCCCGGCCGCGTCGCCGCGGCGTAGCGCGGCAGGGTGAGCGCGCCGCCCCCCAGGTGCACGAGGTCCAGCGGGCGCCCCGGCTCCGCCGCGCAGTCCAGCACGTGGCCGAGCCGGCGTACGTACTCGAACTCCAGGTGCAGCGGGTCGTCCGGGTCGACGTACGACTGGGGCGCGCCGTCGACGGTCAGCAGCCGGGCCCGCCCGCGGTCCACGTCCGGCATCAGCTTGGCGGTGCCCTGGCCCACTTCCCGGATCACCGGGACCTGCTCGTCGTCGCTCACCCTGCCATTGTCGGGCCGGGGCGCCGTCAGGCCGACCAGACGGCGGCCGCCTCCGCGGCGTGCTCGGCGGCCTGGGCCAGGCCCGCCCGCGCCGCCGGGTCCCGGCGGGCCGGGTCCAGGACGTTGCGGCCGAAGGCCTTCCGGGCGGCCGCGGACGGGGTGATGAGCAGCACCCGGGCCCCGTCCGCGCGCAGCCGGGCGGCCTGGGCGGACGGCGAGGGGACGTGCCCGGATCCGAGCGACATCGGGGCGAGCACCACGACCCGCCGGTACCCCGCGGCCAGGTCCGCGTTGGTCGCGGACCGCACGCCGCCGTCGATGAACCGGCGCGCCCCGACCGTCACCGGCGGCCAGACGCCCGGCACGGCGCAGCTCGCCGAGACCGCGTCGAGCAGCCCGGCCCCGCTCTCCCGGTCGAAGTCGGCCGCCTCGCCGGTGTGCGCGTCCACCGCGGTGACGACGAGGCGCCGCTCGGGCCACTCGTGCGAGACCAGCCGCGCCGCGAGCACTTCGCGCCGGGCCGCCTCGGCGCCGGTGTCGGCGGCCAGTGCCATGGCGCCGACGCGCTGCCGGTAGGCCGTCGCGCTGCGCGAGCGGGCCATCGCGACCGCGTAGCGCGCGAGGAGTCCCGTGCCGAGTCTGGCCGCCCGCTCGGCACCGGGGTCGCCGAGCTGGCGCTCGTACAGCTCCTCGACGCTCAGCAGGCCGGAGGTGAGCTGGGCTCCGACCACCGAGCCGGCCGAGGTGCCGACGACGAGGTCGGCGTCGGTGAGGTCCACCCCGGCGCGGGCGAGCCCGTACAGGATTCCGCACTCCCAGCCGATGCCGGTCAGTCCTCCGCCGCCCAGTACCAGTGCCGTGTCGCCGCCCATCGCCGCCCGCCCCTCCGCGCATGCCTGTGGTCACGGCAGTCTGACGCACGGCGGCCTCCCGCCACCACGGCGGGGGGCGGATCGGCCGGGTACGGCCCGGGCGGCTGCGGGCACGCCGTCCGCCGTCCGCGCCGTCCCGGCGGACCGTCAGCCGAGGACGGCGGTCACCGTCCCCGCGCCGACGGTCCGGCCGCCCTCGCGGATCGCGAAGCCGAGCCCCGACTCCAGCGGGACGTCCCGGCCCAGCTCCACGGTCATGGTGACCGTGTCACCGGGCGCGGCCGTGCCCGCCTCCCCCAGGTCCACGTCCCCCACCACGTCGGCGGTCCGGACGTAGAACTGCGGCCGGTAGCCGGTGGCGACCGGCGTCCGGCGTCCTCCCTCGCGGGCCGAGAGCACGTACACCCGCGCGGTGAAGCGCCGTTTGGGCGTGACGCTGCCGGGCGCGGCCACCACGTCCCCCCGCCGCACCTGGTCGCGGTGGACCCCGCGCAGCAGCAGGGCGACGTTGTCGCCCGCCTCGGCGGACTCCATGGGCTTGCCGAAGGTCTCCAGGCCGGTGACCACCGTCTCGGCCGGCTCCCCGCCCTCGCCCAGGACGGCCACGCGGTCGCCCACGCGGACGGTGCCGCGCTCGACGGCGCCGGTCACGACCGTGCCCCTGCCGGTGATGGTCAGCACGTTCTCCACGGGAAGCAGGAACGGCGCGTCCGTGTACCGCACCGGTGTGGGCACGTAGGTGTCGACCGCGTCGAGCAGGGCCTGGACGGCCCCGGTCCAGCGCGGGTCGCCCTCCAGCGCCCCGAGCCCGGAGACGCGGACGACCGGCGCGGTGTCGCCGCCGTACCCGTGCGCGGTGAGCAGTTCGCGGACCTCCAGCTCGACGAGGTCGGTCAGCTCGGGGTCCCCCGCGTCGGCCTTGTTGAGCGCGACCACGATGTGGTCGACGCCGACCTGCCGGGCGAGCAGGACGTGCTCGGCGGTCTGGGGCATGACCCCGTCGAGCGCGGACACGACGAGGATCGCGCCGTCGAGCTGGGCGGCGCCGGTGACCATGTTCTTGATGTAGTCGGCGTGCCCCGGCATGTCGACGTGGGCGTAGTGCCGCGTGTCGGTCTCGTACTCGACGTGGGTGAGGTTGATGGTGATGCCGCGCCGGGCCTCCTCGGGGGCCCGGTCGATACGGTCGAACGGCACGAAGGAGGCGCCCCCGCGCTCGGCGAGGACCTTGGTGATGGCGGCGGTGAGGGTGGTCTTGCCGTGGTCGACGTGACCCATGGTGCCGATGTTGAGGTGCGGCTTGGTCCGCACGAAGGCCGTCTTGGCCATGATCTTCTTCCCGTGGCTCGAAGCTGGACGGGACCCCTGAACCGAGCCGACCCTCCCCCTGCGGGGTCCGCCGGACGATCCGGGAAGGGTCAGCTTCGTGCGCCGTCGAATGCGGCGAAGGCGGGTGCGTCCGTCGGCGCGGCAGCCTTCGGCGCGTCCGCGACTGCGGACGGCGCTGCGGGGACTGCGTACCGGGACATGCCCCCGATCCTGCCGGAACGGACCGGCGCCGTCGAACGAATTTCCCTCCGCCCGGGACGACTTCGCTGAGCTCGCGGCCCCGACTTCGCGGACCGGCCGCCCGCGTCACCCGCGGGGGAGGTTCCTGAGCGCCTCGCGCGCGGACAGCGGGGACAGCCGGTCGCCCTCGGCCGCGACGAAGGCGCGCACCGCGTCGGGATCCGTCCGGGCGTACTCGCGCAGAGACCAGCCGACGGCCTTGCGGACGAAGAAGTCGGGGTGGCCGGCCCGGCGGCGGCAGTGGGCGAAGAGGCGGTCCGCGTCCGTGGAGCCCTTGCGGCGGAGCTGGTGGAGCAGGGCCGTGCGGACGATCCAGGGGTCCTCGTCCTCGATCCACTCGTCCATCACCGCGCCGAGGGCGGGGTCGGCCGCCACCAGGGGGCCCACGGTATGGGCCGCGAGCAGGTCGACGGTGTCCCACCACGGCACGGTGACGACCAGCCGCCGCACCACCGGCAGGAGATTGGAGGAGCACCGCGGGACGTGGCGGCGCAGGTAGTCCACCGCGAAGTACTGGTACTCGCGCTCCGGGAGCCGCCAGCAGCCCAGGGCCAGCGCCGCGCAGTCCGCCTCCCCCGGCTCCGGGGCGCCCCGCACCACGGCCCCGGACAGCTCGCGCCGCAGCGGGGCCGGGATCCCGAGGAAGGGCGCCACGTTCTTCATGTACGCGGCCATGGCCGCGGCCCGGACGGGGTTGGCGGCCGCCGCGTAGGCCTCGGTCAGCCGCTCCAGCAGGGCGTCCGCGAGGGGGCTGCGGGGAACCCCCGGGGGGTGCCCGTCGTTCGACGGCATGAGGCCCAGATTACGGCGCGACGCCGCATACGTCGGCTACTCTCCCGGGATGTCCCTCCTCCTCGCGCCGCGGACCCGGCTGTCGCTGCTCGTCGTGCTGCTCCTGGCGGCCGGCGCGTGCGTCCTGCTGTTCGAGCCGCAGCGCGTCCTGTCGGAGGGCTGGCCCCCCGGGCTCCCGGTGGGGGCGGCGGTCGCGCTCTTCGCCGCCGCGTACGGGGTGTGCGCCTCGGCGTTCGTCCCGCGTCCCTTGCTCAACCTGGCCGCCGGAGCGGTCTTCGGTACCCAGTTCGGCCTGCTCGCGGCGGTCGGCGGCACGGTGCTGGGGGCGGCGATCGCCTTCGGGCTCGGCCGGGTCATGGGGCAGGAGGCTCTGCGCCCGTATCTGCGCGGCCGCTGGCTCCAGGCCGCCGACGGCCAGCTCAGCCGGCACGGCTTCCGCTCGATGCTCGCCGTGCGGCTCTTCCCCGGTGTGCCCTTCGTGGTGGCGAACTACTGCGCGGCGGTCTCCCGCTGCGGCTGGCTTCCCTTCCTCCTCGCCACGACGGTCGGCGTCGTCCCGAACACCGCCGCGTACGTGATCGCGGGCGCCAGCGCCTCCTCCCCCGGGTCTCCCGCCTTCCTCGCCTCGTTCGGCTTCATCGCCGTCTCCCTGGTGGTCGCCGGAGCCGTCGCCTGGCGCAAGCGGCACCGCCTGGCACCCTCCCGCGCGCCCGGCGCGACGCACGCGGTGGCGTACGAACTGGCGCCCCAGCACCCCCCTGTGGTCAGCGGCGCCTCGCACGGGCCCTAGCATCGGAGCGAACTGCCCGACGATCACAAGGACGAGCGCACCCCGACATGAGCTGGTTCGAATCCCTAATCCTCGGTCTCGTCCAGGGGCTTACGGAGTTCCTCCCGATCTCCTCCAGCGCCCACCTGCGGCTCACCGCCGCGTTCGCCGGCTGGCACGATCCGGGTGCGGCCTTCACGGCCATCACCCAGATCGGTACCGAGGCCGCGGTGCTGATCTACTTCCGCAAGGACATCGCGCGGATCATCTCCACCTGGTTCCGCTCCCTGTACACCAGGGCGCTGCGCTCCGAGCAGGACGCGAAGATGGGCTGGCTGGTCATCGTCGGGTCGATCCCGATCGGCGTCCTGGGCCTGGCCTTCAAGGAGCAGATCGAGGGCCCCTTCCGTGACCTGCGGCTGATCGCCACCACGCTCATCGTGATGGGCATCGTCCTCGGCATCGCCGACCGGCTGGCCGCGCGCGACGAGGAGGGCGGCCGCCACCGCGCCATCCGCGAGCGCAAGACGCTGAGCGACCTCAGCGTCAAGGACGGCCTGGTCTTCGGACTCTGCCAGGCCATGGCCCTGATCCCGGGCGTCTCCCGCTCCGGCGCGACGATCTCCGGCGGTCTGCTGCTGGGCTTCACCCGCGAGGCGGCCGCCCGCTACTCCTTCCTGCTCGCCATCCCGGCCGTACTGGCCTCGGGGGCGTTCGAGCTGCTGGACGTGGTCGAGGACCCGGGCCACATCTCCTGGGGGCCGACGGTCTTCGCGACCCTCATCGCCTTCTTCGTCGGGTACGCGGTCATCGCGTGGTTCATGCGGTTCATCTCCACCAAGAGCTTCATGCCGTTCGTGATCTACCGGATCCTGCTGGGCATCGTCCTGTTCGTGCTGGTGGGCACCGATGTGCTGAGTCCGCACGCCGGCGAGTCGGGCGACTGATCCGCCCGTCGGCGCTGGGCGCGCGCATGAAGGGGTACGAGGCCGCGCACCGCACCCTGCTGCCGCGCCGCACGTACACGATCCTGCGGCTCGACGGCCGCGCCTTCCACACCTATCTCCGCGATACGCAGAAGCCGTTCGACCTGGACTTCGTCGCGGACATGGCGGCCGTCACCGCGGCCCTGTGCGAGGAGGCGGGCGGTGCGGCGCTCGGGTACGCGCAGTCCGACGAGATCAGTCTGCTGCTGACGGACTTCGCCTCGCCGGGGACCGAGCCGTGGTTCGGCGGAGTGGTCGCCAAGCAGCTGTCCGTCTCCGCGTCCCTGGCCACCGCCGTCCTCAACGAGCGCCGCCCCGGCGGGCGGGCGCTCTTCGACGCCCGGGTGTTCACCGTGTCCGACCCGGTGGAGGTGGCGAACTACTTCGTGTGGCGCCAGCGGGACGCCGTACGCAACTCGATCTCCACGGCCGCCCGGGCCCACTTCCCCCACCAGCGGCTCGACCGCGTCTCCAGCGGCGCGATGCGGGAGCTCCTGCGGTCGGAGAAGGGCATCGACTGGAACGACTACCCGGACAGCTGCAAGCGGGGCCAGCTCGCCCTGCGGCGCACCGGCGAGCGGCCGGTGGAGTACGTCGACGGGCGCACCGGGGAGACGGTACGGACGACGGCGCCGACATCCTGCTGGGAGGTCACCGCCGCACCGCACTTCACCACCGGGCCGACGGGCCGACTCGCCCGGGTGATTCCGGCGCGGCCGGTACTGGGAGCGGGGTTCGGGGGGTAGACGAGCCGGTGACGCGGGGGCCGGAAGGGAACGTTCCCCTCCCGCCCGCGCGTCGTTGTGCCTGGAGAGACCAGAAGGCGAGCAGACGGGGGTGTCCCATGGGTCGCGTGGTACTGGAGCGTTTTCCGGCCGGAAGTCCGCGGGGAAGCTGGCCGGCCGAGGAGTACGCGGCGCAGCGGCTGAGCGAGGGTGTGGCGGCGGAGGTGGTGATGGACCTGGACACCGACGCGTTCCTCGTCGTGGTGCGTCAGCGGGAGGCGTATTCCGGTCACTGACCGACCGGGGCGAAGACCCGGTCCGCGCAGGGCACTTGGCCCCGCGGGCCGGCAGCCCCACACTGACCCGATGACGCAGCGTGTGGACCTCGCGACGGTAATGGACCGGTTGGCGATCGACGAGGTGGTCTCGGGGTACGCCGTGGCCGTGGACGACGGCGACTGGGCGGCGTACCGCGCCCTGTTCACCCCGTCCGGGCGGGCCGACTACAGCTCGGCGGGCGGGGTGGAGGGACCGGCCGGGGAGGTCGCGGACTGGCTCGCGCGGACGATGGAGCTGTTCCCCGTGCGCCAGCACCTCATCGTCAACCGGCTGGTCCGGCTGGAGGACCTCGGCGGTTCGCCCGGGGACAGCGCCGAGGTACGGGCGGACTTCCTCAATCCGATGCGGCTCGCCGGGGAGGACTTCGACGGCTCCGTGACCGCGCCGAACTTCGTCGCGGCCGGGCGCTACACGTTCACGCTGGCCCGCACCGGCGACGGCTGGCGGCTCACCGGGGTCACGGTGCACGAGAAGTGGCGCCACTTCTCCGTCTGAAGGCGGGATCGGCGCCCGTCCGGCACGATCGGAGGGCACTGCCACACTGGAAGGGGAGGCGCGCGCATGGCATCGATCCGCACCGGTCGGCTCGCGCGGTGGTCCGCTGCGGCGGCGGTCCCCGCCGGAGCGCTGCCCGCCCTGTCCTTCCCCGCGCCCGCCCTCTGGTGGTTCGCCTACGTGGCCCTCGTGCCCTGGATGCTGCTGCTGCGCTCCGCCCCGACCGGGCGGCGGGCGGCTCTGGAGGGGTGGCTCGGCGGCGCCGGGTTCATCCTGGCCGTCCACCACTGGCTGCTGCCCAGCCTGCACGTGTTCCTGCTGCCCGTCGCCGCGCTGCTGGGGGTGCTGTGGATCCCGTGGGCCCTGCTGGTGCGCCGGCTGCTGGGCGGTGTCCCCTCGGCCGGTCGGACGGGCGCGGCGCTGGTCCTCGTACCGGCCGGGTGGCTGCTCTCGGAGCTGGTCCGGTCCTGGCAGGGGTTGGGCGGCCCCTGGGGGCTGCTCGGCGCCAGCCAGTGGCAGGTGCAGCCCGCGCTGCGGCTGGCATCGGTGGGCGGGGTGTGGCTGGTGAGCCTGCTGGTGGTCGCGGTGAACTGCGCCCTGGTGGCGCTGGTCGCCGCGCCCGGGACTCGGGCGCCGGCCGTGGCCGGAGCGACCGGGTGCGCGGTACTGACGGGCGCGGTGTGGCTGTGGGCGCCGGCGCCCGCCGTCTCGGGCGGGCTGCGGGTCGGGGTGGTGCAGCCGGGGCCGGTGGCGGGCCCGGACAGCGCGGAACGGCGCTTCGACGTCGGGGAGCGCCTGACCAGGGAGCTGGTCGGGCGGTCCGCGGACCTGGTGGTGTGGGGCGAGAGCAGTGTCGGCGAGGACCTGGCGGCCCGTCCGGACCTGGCCCGTCGGCTGGCCGCGCTGTCCTCGGAGGTCGGCGCTCCGCTGCTGGTGAACGTGGACGCACGGCGCTCGGACCGGCCCGGGATCTACAAGAGCGCGGTACTCGTCGGCCCCCTGGGCCCCACCGGTGACCGGTACGACAAGATGCGGCTGGTCCCCTTCGGCGAGTACGTCCCGGCCCGCGCGCTGCTCGGCTGGGCCACGTCGGTCGGCAAGGCCGCCGGCGAGGACAGGATCGCCGGCGCGGCCCCCGTGGTCATGGACCTGCCCGCCGGGCCGGACGCGCCGGCCGGCGCGTCCGGGGCGCGGGCGGGCGTCCGCGTCGGCCCGCTGGTCTGCTTCGAGTCGGCCTTCCCCGACATGAGCCGCCGCCTCGTCCGCGACGGGGCGGACCTGATCGTGGCCCAGTCGGCGACCTCCACGTTCCAGGAGAGCTGGGCGCCGGCCCAGCACGCCTCGCTCGCCGCGCTGCGGGCGGCCGAGACCGGCCGCCCCGTGGTGCACGCCACCCTCACCGGTGTCAGCGCGGTGCACGGCCCGTCCGGCGGGCGCGTCGGGCCGGTCCTGCCCACCTCCGCGAGTACCGCCCGGGTGTACGGGGTCCCCCTCTCGGGGAGCACGACCTTCTACGCCCGCCACGGAGACTGGGCGGTGGCCGCGTCCCTCGCGGCCCTGGCCGCCTACGGCGCGGCCGTGGGCGTCCGCGGTGTCCGCCTGCGCCGGAGCGGTGGCGGGGGCGGGAGCGGCGCGCTCAGGAGGCCTGCTCCAGAGCCGAGTTCACCACCCGCTCGCACAGCTCGTGGGTGAGCAGGGCGTCCCGGGCGCTGAGCGTCCTGCCCGCGGCCACCGCCTCCAGGAAGTGGTCCACGACCTGCTCGATACCGCGCTGGCGGGCGACGGACACCCAGTCCCCGCGGCGGCGCACGGTCGGCTGCCCCTTGTGGTCGATGACCTCCGCGAGGTTGACGACCTGCCGCTTGGTGTCCTGCCCGGACACCTCCAGGATCTCCTCTGCGGATCCGGACAACCGGTTCATGATGCCGAGCGCGGTGAAGCCCTCGCCGGCCAGCTGGAGCACCACCTGGCTCATCAGCCCGTCGCGCACCACGGCGCGGACGTCGACGCGGTCGATCTCGCCGGGCAGCAGGAAGCGGAGCGTGTCGACGACGTGGATGAAGTCGTCCAGCACCAGGGTGCGCGGGTCCTCGGGCAGCCCGACCCGGTTCTTCTGCATGATGATCAGCTCGCGCGGGTGGTCGGCGCACTGCGAGTAGCCGGGCGCGTGACGGCGGTTGAAGCCGACGGCGAGGGACACCCCGCGCTGCTCGGCCAGGCGTACGAGCCGGCGCGAGTCCTCGATCCCGTAGGCGAGCGGCTTGTCCACGTACGTCGGCACGCCGGCCTCCAGCAGCCGCGTGACGATCTCGGGGTGGGCGGCGGTCGAGGCGTGCACGAAGGCGGCGTCGAGGCCCTCGGCGAGGAGCGCGTCGAGATCGGTGTGCCGGCGCGCGGCCGGGACGTGGTGGATCCCGCCGATCCGCTCCAGGGTGGCGGGAGTCCGGGTCTGCAGGTGCAGCTCGATTCCCGGGCGGGTGGTGAGGACGGGCAGGTACGCCTTCTGGGCGATGTCGCCGAGTCCGATGCAGCCGACCTTCACCGGGGGCCTCCAGGTTCGATTCCAGGTGGGACCCCGGCAGCTTAATCCCTGGTGGGCGGGGGGCGCGTTCGACCAGGATGGGCGCATGACGAACTCCGGAACCCACCGCCCCGAACCCTCCACCACGGCCGGCGAGCGCGACATGCTCGACGGCTGGCTCGACTACCACCGCTCCACCCTGGCCTGGAAGTGCTCGGGCCTCGGGGACGCCCAGCTGCGCCAGACCCCCCTCAAACCTTCCGAGTTGAGCCTCATGGGCCTCGTACGGCACATGGCCGAGGTGGAACGGTACTGGTTCCGCGAGATCATGCTCGGTGAGGACCTGCCCGAGCTGTACTGCACGCGCGAAGAGCCCGACGGCGACTTCCACTTCACGGACGCGGACACCTGGGCCGCGGCGGAGCAGGTGTGGCAGACGGAGGTCGAGCTTGCGCGGCAGGCCGCCGCGGGCCGGCCGTTGGAACAGGAGTCGGATCCGGCCGCCCACCACCGGGGAGAGACGTTCAGCCTGCGTTGGGTGTACACCCACATGATCGAGGAGTACGCCCGCCACAACGGTCACGCGGACCTGCTCCGGGAGCACACAGACGGCAGCACCGGCGAGTAACGGCTGTCCTCCGGACACCGCCTCCCCGTCACCCGTGCGGGGTGAATATCGGCCCCGGGTTTTCGCAACGGGGTCCTCGCACAGCAGAGTTGCGCCGTGCATCCAACCCGAACCACGACAACCCTCCTGCTCGGAGTCGCCTGCGCGGTCTCGGCCGTCTCCGGCTGCGTGCAGGTGAGCCCCGCCGCCGTGCAGCCGGCGGCCGCCCCCACGGCGGGGGCCCCGCCGCGGCACCAGCCGCGCGGCGGCCCCGCGGCCGAGCCGGTGGTGGTCCGGGCGCCCGCGCTGGAGGCGCTGGAGGCGGTTCCGGAGCGGCCCGCGCGGCCGGCGGCGTCCGGCCCCGCGCACGACTCCCCGCGGCGCGCGGCACGGGAGGCTCCCGGAGCGCCCCTGGAGGCCGCTCCTCCGGTCCCGTACATCCCCGAGCCGCCGAGGCACCCGGGGGCCTCCTCCGGGCGCTCCGAGGGCCGCAAGGGCCGTTCGGGTCAGGACGCGGAGGTGGAGCGCGAGGTGCTGCGCAGACTTCCGGTGCGCCCGGCCGACGTGTGCGCGCTCGGCCGCCGACACGGGCACTGGCGGCCCGACAGCCCGGAGGCCCGTATCTGTGCGGGCGTCCAGGGCGGTTGAGCGCCCGCCGGGGCCCAGATCCGGCCTAGGGCGACTGCTCCGGGAAGGGCCGCGGGTCCGGGCCCGGGTCCGGCTCCGCCGCCAGTCGGCGTTCGAGCCGGGCGATGGCGGCCCGTACGCCGTTCCCGTACCCGTCGTCGGCGAGCGCGGCGGTGGCCGCGCGGGCCCGGGCCAGATGGGTCCGGGCCGCGTCGGGCCGGCGCAGCTTCACGTAGTCGGCGGCCAGGCTGAGGTGCAGGGAGGGGTAGAACACCCGCATCGCCAGGTGCGGCTCCGCGTCGGCCCGGCGGGCGTCCCGGGAACGGGCGCCGGGCTCGGGCGAGGGCCCCGGGCCGGGCTCCGGGCCGTCGCCGGACTGCGGGCCGACGCCGGGCCCCGGGCCCTCGCCCGGCTGCGGGCGGGCGCGCAGGGCCTCGGCGGCGGTCAGGGCCCGCAGGTCCCAGGCCAGCTCGTCCGCCGGGTCGTCCTGGGCGTCGGCCATGTAGTGGGCGAGGGTGCACCGGTGCAGGAAGTCGCCCTCCTCGCCGATCTCGGACCAGATGTCGCCGAGCCGGTTGCGGGCCTCCTCGCGGTCCCCCGCGTGCAGCAGGATGACCGCCTGGCCGATCCTGGTCATGACGGCGTCCTCCGACGCCTCCCGCTGCTCCGTCAAGGCGGCCTCCGGCTTGCTCTGCCGGACCTGCTCCGGTCCGATCATCAACACGCTAGCGGGAGGTACCGGCATTGGCACCGAGGCGCGGTGGGGCGTCAGCCGAGGTCCGGGATCCGCCAGTCGATCGGCTCATGGCCCTGGGCGGCGACGGCCTCGTCGATCTGGGTGAAGGGCCGCGACCCGAAGAACTTCTTGGCCGACAGCGGGGAGGGGTGGGCACCCTTGACGACCACATGGCGCTCCTCGTCGATCAGCGGGAGCTTCTTCTGGGCGTAGGCGCCCCACAGCACGAAGACGGCGGGGTCGGGGCGCTCGGACACGGCGCGGATCACCGCGTCGGTGAACTTCTCCCAGCCCTTGCCCTTGTGCGAGTTGGGCTCGGCCTCCCGGACCGTGAGGACCGCGTTCAGCAGCAGGACGCCCTGGCGCGCCCACGGCATCAGGTACCCGTTGTCCGGGACCGGCAGGCCGAGCTCCTCCTTCATCTCCTTGTAGATGTTGCGCAGCGACGGCGGGGTCCTGACCCCGGGCCGCACGGAGAAGCACAGCCCGTGGCCCTGGCCCGCGCCGTGGTAGGGGTCCTGGCCGAGGACCAGGACCTTCACCTCGTCGAAGGGCGTGGCCTCCAGGGCCGCGAAGACCTCCTCGCGGGGCGGGTAGACCGGCCCGTTCGCCCGTTCCTTCTCGACGAACTCGGTGAGCTCTTTGAAGTAGGGCTGGTCCAGCTCCCCGCCGAGGACGGGGAGCCAGGACTCGGGCAGCATCTGGGTCACGGCGACAACCTCCGGTACAAGTTCGTGCGACTGCTCCAGAACCTACCCGGGGCCACTGACAGCGCCTCGACCGCCCGTGGCGGCCGCGGCGGCTACCAGCTGGTCTTGCGGTACAGCTCCCACATCTGCATGGCGGTCTGCGGGTCGAGGGCCCGCTCGGCGCCCGCGACGTCCTCGCGTGCGGCGACGTACAGCTTGCCCTGCCACAGGGGCAGCAGCCGGACGTCCTCGGCGAAGATCTGCTGCGCCTGCTCGAACTGCAGGATGCCGGCCGCGCGGTCGCCCTCGCGCCGGGTCTTGGGCAGCAGCTCGTTGATGATCTGGGCGGGCTCGTACGGGGTGCCGACCGCGTTCTCCTTGCCGACGAACGGCGCGATGAAGTTGTCCGGGTCCGGGAAGTCGGGGAACCAGCCGCGGCCGAAGACCGGGTACTCCTGGTTCTTGTAGCCCACCTGGAAGTCCTTCCAGGGCTGGCCCCGTAGGGTGACCCGGAAGAGGCCGGACTCGTCCAGCTGGCGCTTGAGCTCGGTGAACTCCTCCGCGGTCGAGGAGCCGTAGCGGTCGGTGGTGTACCAGAAGGTCAGGTCGACCGGCTGGGTGATCCCGGCGTCCTTGAGGATCTTCTGGGCCTTCTTGGCGTCGGCGTGGCCGTACTTGTCGAAGAAGGGCGTCTTGTGGCCGACGACCCCCTTGGGAACCATCGAGTACAGCGGCTCGGCCGTGCCCTGGTACACCTTCGAGACGAGCACGCCGCGGTCGATCACCTGGGCGATGGCCTGGCGCACCGCGAGCTTGTTGACCTGCGGGTCCTTGGGGTTGAAGACCAGGTAGCGGATCTCGGCGCCGACGTTCTCGACGACCTGGACGCCCAGCTCGTGCGCGGCGGGGGTCTGGAGGTCCTTGATCTCCGGGGCCGACAGGCCTCGGTAGGTGGCGTCGATCTCCTTGGCCTTGAGGGCGGCGACCATCTTCACGGAGTCCGTGAAGTAGCGGATGGTCACGCCGTTGTTCTTCCGGTTGGCGAATCCCGCGTAGCTCCCGTTGCGGCCGAGGACGGCCTCGCCGCCCTCCTTGTACGCGTCGAGCACGTACGGGCCGGAGCCGGTCACCTTGCCGTCCTCCCGCACCTTGTCGGCGGGGTAGTCCTTCGGCGCGACCAGCGAGGCGGCGGGCGAGCCGAGGACGTACGGGAAGGTGGCGTCGGGGGTGTTCAGGTGGAAGACGACCGTCAGCGCGTCCGGGGTCTCGATCTTGTCGAGGGTTCCGAAGAGGTCCTTGGGACCGACCTTGGAACCGATGGTCCGGATCCGGTCCAGGGAGTGCTTGACGGCCTTGGCGTCCAGCGGCTCGCCGTTGGAGAACTTCAGGCCCTTGCGCAGGGTGCAGCGGTACGACTCGTTCTTGGAGTCGGTGAACTCGCAGTTCTGCGCGGCGTCCGGCTGCGGCTTGAGGGAGCCCGTGGGGAAGGCCAGCAGGGTCTGGTAGACGTTGCGGTACAGCTCCCAGGAACCGTCCCACGCCGCCGCGGGATCGAGGGTGCTCGGTGCGCTCGTCGTGCCGACGACGATCCGCTTGGCATCGTCACCGCTGTCGTCCGAGAGCATTCCGCACCCGGCGAGCAGGGATATGGACGCAAGGGCCGCAGTGATCTGCAGGCATCTGGTCCGGTTGAACACGTGCACGCTCCTCGATCAGCCAGGGGTGCGGCAGACCCTACCGCAGTGCCCCACGAATCCAATGGGGGAGGTTTCGTGGGGCACTTGACCGGTTCCGTGCCTATTCGGTACGCATTTGCCTCCCCTGCGGAGGCGAATGTGTCCGGTTATCGGTCAATGCACTCCGGCATTCAGGAACATTCCCCCGTCAATGACCAGAGTTTGCCCCGTGATCCATTCCGCTTGTGCAGAAGTGAGGAAAGCCGCGGCCCCTCCGATGTCCTCGGGCACCCCGAGCCGGCCGAGCGGGTAGGCCGCCGCGGCCTCCGCCTCGCGGTTCTCGTACAGCGCCTGCGCGAACTTCGTCTTCACCACGGCGGGGGCGATCGCGTTCACCCGGACCCCGGGCGCCATCTCGTGGGCGAGCTGGAGGGTGAGGTTGACCATGGCGGCCTTGCTCATCCCGTACGCGCCGATGAACGGCGAGGCGGAGACACCGGCGATCGACGCGATGTTCACGATCGCACCGCCGTTGTCCTTCTGCCAGGCGTGCCAGGTCCGCTGCGCGAAGCCCAGCGCCGAGATCACATTGGTCTCGAAGACCTTCCGCGCGACGCCCAGGTCCAGGTCCGCGATGGGTCCGAAGACCGGGTTGGTGCCCGCGTTGTTCACCAGGAAGTCGACGCGGCCGAAGGCCTCCATCGTGCGCTCGACGGCGACGGCCTGGTGGGCCTCGTCGTGCGCCTTGCCCGCGACGCCGATCACCCGGTCGGCGCCGAGGCGCTCGACGGCTTCCTTGAGCGCCTCCTCGTTGCGCCCCGTGATGCAGAGCCGGTCGCCGCGCGCGACCAGCGCCTCGGCGATCCCGTAGCCGATGCCCCGGCTCGCTCCCGTGATCAGCGCGACCTTGCCGCTGTCGGGTCCGTTGTCCGTCATGACGTGGGTCCTGCCTCTCGTCAGCTCGTCTGCTCGTCTGCTCGTCCCGATCGACCGGCCGATCCGCCGGTCGGCCGCCCGTCAGGCGAGCGGGCCGCCGGCGACGTACATGACCTGGCCGGACACGAAGCCCGCGGCCTCGCCCGTGAAGAAGGCGATCGCATGGGCGATGTCGTCGGGGCGGCCGACGCGCTGAACGGGGATCTGCGTGGCGGCGGTCGCCTGGAAGTCCTCGAACCCCATGCCGACGCGGGCCGCCGTCTGGGCGGTCATCTCCGTGACGATGAAGCCGGGGGCGACGGCGTTGGCGGTGACGCCGAACTTGCCGAGCTCGATGGCCAGCGTCTTGGTGAAGCCCTGCAGGCCGGCCTTGGCCGTGGAGTAGTTGGCCTGGCCCCGGTTGCCGAGCGCGGAGCTGCTGGAGAGGTTCACGATGCGGCCGAACTTCGCCTCGACCATGTACTTCTGGCAGGCCTTGGCCATCAGGAACGCGCCGCGCAGGTGCACGTTCATGACCGTGTCCCAGTCGTTGTCGCTCATCTTGAAGAGCAGGTTGTCGCGCAGCACGCCCGCGTTGTTGACCAGGATGGTCGGCGCGCCGAGAGCGGCGGCCACGCGCTCCACGGCCGCCTCCACCTGGGCGCTGTCGGAGACGTCGCAGCCGACCGCCAGGGCCCTGCCGCCGGCCGCGGTGATGGTCTCCACGGTGTCCTTGCAGGCCGCCTCGTCCAGGTCGAGTACGGCGACCGCCCGGCCCTCGGCGGCCAGGCGTACGGCGGTGGCCGCGCCGATGCCCCGGGCCGCCCCGGTCACGATCGCGACGCGCTGCTCGGTGGTGGACATGCTGGATCTCCTCGCCCTTGAGAGACGGCCGCCCCTAGGTGAGCAACCGCTTAGTAGCTTCAGCTGAGGAGACGCTAGGAGCCCTGGCACCCGGTGTCAACGTGCGCAATACACCGGGGCCCGGTTCATCCGCCGGAGGTCAGCGCACCAGGAGTTCGAGGAGCCGCTCCACCTCGGCCTCCGGGTCCGCCGTCAGGCCGGTGTGCACCGGCCCCGGCTGTACGACCGTGCTGCGGGGGGCGATCAGCCAGCGGAACCGGCGGCCCGCGTCGTCGCCCGCGGCCTGTCCCGCCGGCTCGCCCCCGCCGCACACGCCCGCGACCCCGCGCAGCGCGGCCCGCACGCCGGCCACGTCGGCGCCCGGGTCGAGGACCAGCAGCTTGCGCTCGTCGAGGTGGATGCGCGCGGCGACGTAGGACAGCGCCCGGCAGTAGACGATGACGCCGGCGTTGAAGCACTCGCCGCGCTCCATCCGGGGCACCACGCGCACCAGCGCGTACTCGAACACGTTCCGCCCGGTCACTGGCCGTCGCTCTTCTTCTTGGTCGGGTGGGGCCATTCGCCGAGGTGCTCGGTGAGCCATCCGGGCGGTCCGGCCGAGGTCGGCACCTCGGCCTGCAAGGTGATCCGCTCGTGGATGGTGGCGGCGCGCGGCAGCAGCACGTCCACGTAGGCGCGGCGCACCGCGTCGGTGGACTCGAAGCCCGGCTCGTCCACCAGCCACTCGTCGGGCACGTCGGCCGCGACCTCGGTGAGCAGGTCCTCGGTGACGAGCGGCGCGAGCGCCGCCGCCGCTGCCCCGATGTCCGGGCCCACGGGGGCCAGTACGTGGTCGGAGGCGTTGTAGGGCTTGGCGGCGGCCGACGCGGCGGTGGGCCAGTTGTGGTGCCAGATCATCGTGGCACCGTGGTCGATGAGCCACAGGTCGCCGTGCCAGATCAGCATGTTCGGGTTGCGCCAGGACCGGTCGACGTTGTTGATCAGCGCGTCGAACCAGACCACGCGCCCCGCCTCGACCGGGTCCGCGCGGTAGGCGAGGGGGTCGAATCCGATGGAGCCCGGCAGGAAGTCCATGCCGAGGTTGAGTCCGCCGCTGGACTTCAGCAGCTCCTGGACCTCCTGGTCCGGCTCGCCGAGCCCGATGACGGGATCGAGCTGCATCTGCACCAGCCTCGGCACCCGCAGGCCCAGCCGCTGGGCCAGCCGCCCGCAGATGACTTCGGCGACGAGGGTCTTGCGCCCCTGGCCGGCTCCGGTGAACTTCATGACGTAGGTCCCGAGGTCGTCGGCCTCAACGATCCCCGGGAGCGAGCCGCCCTCACGCAGAGGCGTGACGTAGCGGGTCGCGATCACTTCTGTGAGCATTTTCCCAGGCTAGCGGGCGGACGCACTTCACGATCCGAGGTTTTTATCCGAATCTCGGACCAGCCCGGACGGACCGGCGATCAGCGCTGGGGAGTTCGGTCCAGAAACCTCGCTCCCGCCGCCGTCGACGGCTCGGCGACCCTTGCCGCAAGCCTGGCCGCGTGAAGTGAGCATGGTGGTCCAGCGTGACTGCCTCAGGACAGGGAAGCCATCCCCGTGCGCCGCACCCCCACTGCCAGGGCTTGGTTCCCTCCAGCTGCGGCGGGAAATCACACCGACCCGAGCCAGGACGGGCTTCCACATGGAGGTGTCGTACGGGTCTCGGCGGCCCTCACCAGCGGTGACGCTGCACCGCTCTACGGCCCGCGCTCGACTGCGGCTCGAAACCCGCACCATCCCGCGGCCACCTCGCTCCCGGGCCGGGCCGGACCTGGCCGCGCTGGCCGGGCTGGTCTTCGCTGCCCGCCTCAACACCGGTACGCCCCAGGCGGGCATCAACTTCGAACTGGAGGCGATCGCGGCGGCCTTCATCGGCGGCGCCTCGGCGTCAGGCGGTGTCGGCAGCGTGCTCGGCGCGATCATCGGCGGTCTCGTGCTGGGCGTGCTGAACAACGGCATGTCACTGGTCGGTATCGGCACCGACTACCAGCAGGTCATCAAGGGTCTCGTGCTGTTGGCGGCGGTCGGTTTCGACGTGTGGAACTAGCGCAAGGCCGGCTCCTGAGGGTCGCCGCGCGATGCCGGTTCGCCTTGGCCCACCGGCCGGGGCGAACCGGCACGCCTCCTCATGTCAGGGCACGGGAGCTCACACCTCCTCGGGGCAACGCAGAGGGGGTCTTGGGACGGAAAAGCGGGGTGACGCACCAGTGGGAGCGCTCCCACCATGCTCTCCGGCCGAGCGGGGGGTCAAGATGCGTGAGCCGTCGAAGAAAATCAGGGCGCGCCGTGACGAAGCCGCGCACGGCTCTGTTCGCCGGCCGGGCCGCGCGCTATGGTCCAGCCTTACCAGTGGGAGCGATTCCGACAGTTGACGCTGCGTCACGCACGCGTCTGAGCTGCAAGGAGTCGCTCATGCGACACCCCCCGCACATGCCCGCATTACTCCTGGGCACGGCTCTCGTCACGGTGAGCGCCGCGCCCCTCTCCCATCTCCCGGCGGCCGCGGCCGCGCCGGTCTGCGCCGTCCAGTACGCCGTCACCCACACATGGGACCAGGGCTTCCAGGGAGCGGTCACCCTCACCAACAAGGGTGCTCCGCTGTCTGGTTGGACGCTCACTTTCGACTTTCCGGGCATCCAGAGAGTCAGCCAGGGCTGGAACGCGAAATGGTCCCAGACCTCGCGTACCGCGACGGCGGCCAACGAGACGTGGAACGGCGGACTCGGCTCCGGATCGAGCGTCACCCTCGGCTTCCTGGCCTCCTGGTCGGGAACCAACCCGGCCCCCACGGTCTTCTCGCTCAACGGAAACACCTGCGCCACCGCGCCCGGCGGCCCGACCGAGCCGCCCACGCCGACGCCCACACCCACACCCACACCCACACCGGTGGAGGATCCGCCCGTCCTGCGCGTGAGGGGCAACAAGCTGGTCGACGCCTCCGGCGCCACCCGCCGCCTGACCGGAGTCAACCGCTCGGGCAGTGAGTTCATGTGCGTCCAGGGTCACGGGATCTTCGACGGCCCCGTGGACGACCACGCTGTCACCGCCATCGCCGACTGGAACGCCAACACGGTCCGCATCCCCCTCAACGAGGAGTGCTGGCTCGGCCTGGACAACATCAAGCCCGAGTACGCCGGGGCCCGCTACCGCGACGCGGTGACCGCCCTGGTGCGGCGCATCGAGGACCACGGCATGACCCCGGTCGTCGAACTGCACTGGTCCTGGGGCCGGTACACCGGCAGTTCCGCGGGCTGTGCGGACATCCACGCCAGCTGCCAGAAACCCATGCCGGACGCCCGCTACGCCCCGGCCTTCTGGACCTCGGTCGCGAACACCTTCAAGAGCGATCCCGCCGTCGTCCTCGACCTGTTCAACGAGCCCTATCCGGACCGCGCCGCCTCCACCCCTGGCCAGGCCTGGGCCTGCTGGCGGGACGGCGGCACCTGTCCCGGCATCGACTACGAGGTGGCGGGCATGCAGGACCTCGTCGACGCGGTACGGGCCACCGGCGCGCAGAACCTGATCCTGGCGGCCGGCATCGCGTACGCCAACGACCTCAGCCAGTGGTGGGCGCACCGGCCGCACGACCCGGTCGCCAACCTCGCCGCCGCCTGGCACGTCTACAACTTCAACGCCTGCGCCGACGAGGCCTGCTGGGACTCCGTACTCGGCCCGCTCGCGGCCGAGCTGCCGGTCGTGGCGGGCGAGATCGGTGAGAACACCTGCTCGCACGCCTTTGTCGACCGGGTGATGCGGTGGTTCGACGGCCGGGGGCTGTCCTATCTCGGCTGGACCTGGAACACCTGGGACTGCTCCTCCGGTCCCGCACTGATCAGCTCCTACGAGGGCACACCCACGGCCTTCGGCATCGGGCTGCGCGACCGTCTGCGCGCCCTCCCCACACGCGAAGGAAAGGACACACCATGACCTCCACGACTTCGTTCCGCCGCCGTACCGCCTTACTCGCGGCCGTGGCCCTCGTCGCCGCGGCCACGGGTACCGCGACGGCCGTGTCCGCCGGCGGCCCGGGAACGGCCGCCGCCGGCTGCAAGGTCGACTACAGCGTCCAGAACCAGTGGGGTTCCGGCTTCACCGCCGCGGTCACCGTCACGAACACCGGCGCGGCCGTCCAGACCTGGCAGCTGGAGTGGGGTTTCGCCGGAAACCAGCAGGTCACCCAGGGATGGAACGCCGGGCTGACGCAGAGTGGCGCCGGCGTCACCGCCAAGAACGCCGCCTACAACGGGGCGCTCGGCACCGGCGCCTCCGCCTCGTTCGGATTCAACGCCTCCTATAGCGGGGACAACGCCCTCCCGGCCGCCTTCAAGCTGAACGGCGTCACCTGCGGCACCGGCCCCGGCCCCACGGACCCGCCCGGCCCGACCGACCCGCCGGGGCCCACCGACCCGCCCGGGACCCGCGTCGACAACCCGTACCGGGGGGCGTCGGTCTACGTGAATCCCGAGTGGTCGGCGAAGGCCGCGGCCGAGCCCGGCGGCAGCCGGATCTCCGGTCAGCCGACCGGCGTGTGGCTGGACCGGATCGCCGCTATCGCCGGCACCCCGAGCAGCATGTGGCTGCGCGCGCACCTCGACGAGGCCCTGCGGCAGAAGGGGGCGGGCGAGCTGGTCATCCAGGTCGTCGTCTACAACCTCCCCGGACGCGACTGCGCGGCCCTCGCCTCCAACGGTGAGCTGAAGGCCCACGAGATCGACGCGTACAAGGCGCGCTACATCGACCCGATCGCCGAGATCCTGGGCAACCCCAAGTACGCGGCTCTGCGGATCGTCACCACGGTCGAGATCGACTCCCTGCCCAATCTGGTCACCAACACCGGCAGCCGGCCCACCGCGACCCCGCAGTGCGACACCATGAAGGCCAACGGCAACTACGTGAAGGGCGTCGGCTACGCCCTCAGGAAGCTCGGAGCCGTCCCCAACGTCTACAACTACGTCGACGCGGGGCACCACGGGTGGATCGGCTGGGACGACAACTTCGGCCCGTCCGCCGACCTGTTCAAGCAGGCCGCCACGGCCGAGGGCAGCACCGTCGCCTCCGTGCACGGATTCATCACCAACACCGCCAACTACAGCGCCCTGAAGGAGGAGCACTTCGCCGTCGGCGACACAGTCGCCGGCAAGTCCGTCCGCGAGTCGAAGTGGGTGGACTGGAACCGCTACGTGGACGAGCTCTCCTTCGCCCAGGCATTCCGCGCCAAGCTCGTCTCCGTTGGCTTCGACCCGGGGATCGGCATGCTCATCGACACCTCACGCAACGGCTGGGGCGGCGCCGCCAGGCCCACCGGCCCCGGCTCCCGGGCCGGCGTGGACACGTACGTCGACGGAGGCCGCTTCGACCGGCGCGTCCACGTCGGAAACTGGTGCAACCAGTCCGGGGCGGGGATCGGTGAGCGTCCGACGGCGCACCCGGCCGCGGGGATCGACGCGTACGTATGGATGAAGCCGCCCGGCGAGTCCGACGGATCGAGCAGCCAGATCCCCAATGACGAGGGCAAGGGATTCGACCGGATGTGCGACCCGACGTATGGGGGCAATCCGCGCAACGGATTCAACCCGTCGGGAGCCCTGCCGGGCGCGCCGGTTTCCGGCCGCTGGTTCTCCGCCCAGTTCCAGGAACTGATGCGCAACGCCTACCCGCCGCTGCGATAGCCGGCGCCACCGGCAGGTGACGCGCGGCCGTCGGCGACCGCCTCTCGTGCGTCGTCGGCGGTCGCGCCGGTGCGCGGGCCGCCACCGGCGCGCGAGCACCGCTCGCGGGGTGTTCAATGAGATCAGGAGCGTCATCGATCCTGCCGGAATGAGACACGAGTGAGCGTCAACGGCCCGAGGGAATCCGTCACGACAGCGGACTTCCCCACGGCTGTTCTGGTTCTCGACGCCGCCGGCAAGGTCCTGACGGGCACACGCGCCGCGGCGACGCTGCTCGGCGCTCCTGAGGCCTTCGGGGGCCTCCTGCGCCGAGCCGCTCGCCGCGGAACGGCTCTTCGAGGACCCCGGCCTGTGGGCCCGTCTCGTCGCCGGAGCCGTCGGAGGTGCCCGGCGCGGCGCCCGTGCCCGACTGCGCCGGCCGGACGGCGGCGGGCAGTTGGAGGCCGATGTCGACCTCATCACCCTCATGGAGGGGTCGCCGGCCCGATTCCTGCTGCGCCTGCGTCGCGCCGACCCGGCCCACCCCGTACCGCTCGCTGTCGCCGACGACCTCCGTCGGGCACCGCCCCCGCCGCCGGCGGACCAGCGTTCCGCCGAGCGACAGGCGCTGCTCCACGCGGCCGCCGCGGAGATCGGCAGTTCCCTCGACCTGGTGCGCGACGCCGAACAGCTGACGGAGGTACTCGTCCCGGCGTTCGCCGACCTCGCGGCCGTCGACCTGACCGAATCCGTGCTGCTCGGCGAAGACCCGGGAGACCTGATCACCGGAGCGCCGATGCGGCGCGTCGCCGCGCGGGCCGCCGACGGCCGATGGCCGCCGGAGAACAGTGCCGTGGGCGAGACCATCCGGCTCGGGAGTGTCGAGAGCGTCCACCTTCGCGGGGGCTCAGCAGTCTTCCTCCCCGACCTGACCGAGCTCCGCGCGGTGCTGGCGGGTGAGGCGGATCGGATACGGCTGATTCTTCCGCCTCAGGCCACCTCCCTCATGCTGGTCCCGCTGCGGGCACGCGGCGCGGTCCTCGGCGCGCTGGTCCTGTGGCGCACCGCGGAGGGGCGAACCTTCGACCAGGAGGACGCGGTCCTCGCCGAGGAGATCGGCTCCCGGGCCTCGCTCAGCATGGACAACGCCCGCCGGTACACCCGTGAGCGCCGTACCGCGGAAGCCCTGCAGCGCAGTCTCCTGCCCAGGCCGGTCATGGACGTCACCGGCGCCGAGACCTCAGGCGTATACGTTCCCGCCGCCACGACGGCGGCCATCGGCGGCAGCTGGTTCGACGTCATCCAACTCCCCTCGACGCGGCTCGCGTTCGTCATGGGAACGGTGGCCGGGCACGGCCTCGGCGCCATGGCCGCGATGGGGCGTCTGCGGTCGGCCGTACAGACCCTCGCCGACCTCGACCTCACTCCGGACGAACTGCTGGCGCACCTCGACGACCTCGTGGTGCGTTTCGCGGAGGAGGACGCCCACCAGGAGCCGCGCGGGGACGCGCCGAGCACGCTGACGGGAGCCACCTGCATCTACGCCACCTACGACCCGGTGTCCCTCACCTGCGTGGTTGCCGGCGCCGGCCACCCGCCGCCCGTGCTGGCCGCCAGGGGACGGGACGGGAGCGGCACGGTGACGTACCGCCCGGGTCCGGTTCTCGGCACCGGCGGGCAACCGTTCGAAGCGGTGGAACTGCGTCTGGGGCCCGGCGATGTGCTGGCCTTTTACGGCGGAGAGCTCGCCAAGGGCACCGACCGGTCGGAGCGGCAGCTGGAGACGGTCCGGGCGGGTGCGCGGGACGGCGCGGACAGCGGGCGGCCGGTCACCGAGATCGGGCACGGCATCCTGGGCGCCCTGTTGAGCGAGCCGCCGGACGACGACCTCGCCCTGCTCGTGGCGCGGGTCAGGGAGGTGTCCGCCGACGCCACCGCCGCGTGGGAACTGCCCGCCGACCCGTCCTTCGTCCGGGAGGCCCGCGCGCTCGTCACGGACCGGCTGACCGCCTGGGGCCTGGAGGACCTCGTCTTCACCACGGAGCTGATCATCAGCGAGCTGGTCACCAACTCCATCCGGTACGCGGGCGGCCCGGTCGGCCTACGGCTGATCAAGGACCGTGTGCTGATCTGCGAGGTCTCCGACCCGAGCCAGACACAGCCGCACCTGCGCCGGGCACAGCTCACCGACGAAGGCGGGCGCGGCCTGTTCCTCGTGGCGCAGCTCACCCACCGGTGGGGCAGCCGGTACACGGCGGCCGGCAAGACCATCTGGACGGAGCAGCTCTTGGGCGGCTGACGCCCCGCGCCCGCCGCGGGGCCGGCGGTGGACACGGGCACGGCGCGGCTACTCCAGGCGGAAGGTGGCGTCGGCCTTGGCCGTCGTGGTGGCCGCCGGCCCCGAGTACAGCAGGAAGTCGCGGTGCCGTAGGAAGCGTCCGGGCGCGCCGTACGACTCGTAGGAGGCCCCTGCCGCGTCGGCGAGTCCGGTGCGCCGGGGGAAGGTGGCGCTGCTCTTGAAGGCGGCGCTGCCGTCGTTCCTCTCCAGCCCCACCTCGCCGTTCCTCTCGCCAGGTTCCTGACGTCCGCGTCCAGCCTGGCCCGGAACTCCCAGTGGCGGACGTAGCGGTCCGGGTAGTTGAGGGAGGCGGTGCGGAGCGGCGCCGTGGGACACCGGGATGCCGAAGTTGGTGGGGTGGTCGGGGCCCCGCGCGTGGCGGCCGCAGGCTCAGGTGGCGGGCGGGGCTGCCGCGTGGCGCGTCTGCTGGGTCAGGATGGTGGTGGCGCGTTCCAGAAGTTCGCAAAGTGCAGCGTGTTCGGCGGGCGTGAACGCGTCGGTGAGCGCACGCTCAAGGATGACCACCTCCTGGTAGGCGCGGTCCAGCAGTGCCTGGCCCGCGTCGGTGAGGGTGGCGATCTGCACCTTGGCGTGCACGGGGGACGTCTCGCGTCGGATCAGTTTCTTGGTCTCCATGTTGGTCAGCACGCTGCTCATGCTCTGCTGCGTGACGCCGCAGGACCGGGCCACTTGGGCGCCGGACATGCCGCCTTCGCGTGAGAGGACCAACAGCACGGTGTACTGCGTCATGGTCAGTCCGTAGGCACGCAGTACTGCCTCATGGTGCGCCATCAACGCCTGCTCCGACCGCCTGATCCGGATGCAGAGGTTGTTCTCGATCGGGGCTTTCACGCACACTCCCACTTCATTGACAGGTCCATGTGTTGACTCAGGATCCTTACACACCTACAGTCCTCGACTGTAAGGATACTGAGTCAACACAGGGGGCTGTAACCATGAAGGCTGTCATTTTCGACACCGGTGACCACTACCGGGTCGCCGAACTCGATGAGCCCACCCCCGGCCCCGGGCAAGTGGCGATCCGCGTGGCATACGCCGGGATCCAGTGGGGCGACATCATGGTCCGGGACGGCCACTTCCCCGTACCGCGCCCCTTTGTCCCTGGGTTCGAGGCATCCGGGCACGTCGTCGCGGTCGGCGCGGGTATCGACGCACGCCGGGTAGGTGAGGCCGTCACCGCGCTGACCACCTCAGGCGCCTACGCCGAGGTGGTCCTCGCACCCGCCACGCTCACGTTCGGCATCGGCAGCATGCCGCTGAGGGCAGCCGCAGGTCTTGGGTGGGGCGCACCGACCGCCTATGACCTGATCAACACGGCCGCGCACGTGCGGCCCGGGGAAAGCGTGCTGATCCACGCCGCCGCCGGCTCAGTCGGCACGCTCGCTGCCCAGTTCGCCCGACTGGCGGGAGCAGGCCGGATCGTCGGCGTGGTCGGAACTGCCGACAGGGCCGAATATGCCGCGCAGTTCGGGTACGACCGGCTCCTGCTCCGCGAGGAGTTGCCGGCCAAGCTCGGCGACGAGAAGCCCGACGTCATCCTCGACCCGGTCGGCGGCTCGACCCGCACCGCCGGCCTCAAGCAGCTCGCAGCACACGGCCGACTGGTGGCATACGGCAACCTCGCCACGTACGAACCCGTCCTCGCCAACGCCAACGGCCTTCTCATGCACGGCAAGTCACTCCTGACCTACAACAGCAACCTGCTCAGCCAGACCCACCCCGAGCGGCTCGCCGACAGTGCCCGCCGCGCACTCGGCCTCGTCGCCGACGGCAAGGTACGCACGGACATCACCACCGAGTACGCCCTCGGGGACCTGGCCATGGCCGTGCAGCGCCTCGCCGAAGGCACAACCCACGGCAAGAGCATCCTCCGCGTCGCCTGACAACACGCGGAAAGCGCCGACCACGAAGCGGCTCCCGCGGTGAACCCCGCCGGGACGGAGGTGATCACCTCGGACGCGGGAGCAACTCGCATGTGACCATCATCAGCGCTGGGCAGCGGCCCTGGCCGATGCCCAGCCTGCCGTGCACCCACACAGCCCCAACCATTCGCGTCAGGCCCCGAAGGACTTTCGGAGTTGACCACCTAGTTCTTGCGTGCGGTTACCAGAGCGAAGGAGAGAAACTCTCCGCCATCCGCGGTGAGCATGTCGATGACCGGCTGGTTGGCGCTCTGGCCGTCCGGCTGATGCTCGGCGCACGCCTGGGCCCACAGCAGCCAGTCCTGCCAGGCATCTTGCTGTAGCCGCGCGGACGTGACCTCCACCAGTTCAGTGATCGCCCACTGGAAGCGCCACCACTCCGCCGTGTGCCAGGCGATCGCTTCCCAGCCCACCACGTCCTTGATGTGGGACGGGATGGCCCCGAGTTCACGGACGTCCCGTGTCATGGCGGGAGTCGCCATGGCCAGTTGTCCGCCAGGGCGGAGAAACCGGATCAGGTAGGGCAGGTAGTTGTCTCCCGTACCGAAGTACTCGAACGCGTCGACGCTCACGATGGCGTCAAAGCTCTCCTCCTTGAACGGCAAGGCGTGCGCCTCCGCTCGCACAGCCTCCACCTGATCGCCGACACCCGCGTCGGCGAAGACGGCTGCCGCATCCTCGGGGGCGATCCACAAGTCCGCCGCGACGACTCGGGCGCCAAACTCGCGGGCTAGGAACACCGACGTGGCGCCCTTGCCGGAACCGAGGTCGAGAATCCGCATCCCCGGGCGCAGATCAAGGTCCTGGGCGAGGTCCTCCAGCATCCACAACGGGTTCGGCCCCATGGCGAGGTTGAGCAACCAGCCAGGGTCATAGCATGACGAGCGCGGATAGCGGTCCGGACGTACGAGATCATTCAAGGCAGTCACGAGCACGAACCCAAGCCGATCATCGCTCCAGGCACAACCCGGTTTCGCCTCGCTGCTTCGACTCCCCGCCCATGTGCAGGCGCGGCAGCATTCGATCCCGGCCCTTGGAACTGGTGAGCTGATGTCGGCGTCGGACCGCTCCGGCTCGGTACGACCGTCGACGAAGTGGTTGAGGCGACGTCATCGCGTATGCCGAGGCAACGGACGTGCAATTTTGCTACACGCCCGAGGGCTACGCAGGACCGGATGATTGAGGGGTCGTGACGCGCGGGCAACTTGTCGGTCCGGTCCTCCGATCGCGTCCGTTGTTCATGGTGACGCGCGACGGCGCGAATACCGAACGGGACTCGATGCCCTCCGAGGAGTACGGCGTCAACGGCCAGTCCGTGACCTGACGTGGTGTGACTCATGATGTGATCTCATCCGTCGCTGCGTCGTCCGAAGGGTCGGAGCCGCGACCGCGGCGAGGTCCTGGAGGGCACCGCTTCCAGGACCCCACGCAATCAGCGTAGATCGCGGTCCGGGTTCGAGATCCTGAACTTGACTACGTTCTCCCCGGTCGTCCAACGGCGGAAGCCGGCCTTCTCCAGTACTCGGACTGAGGCCGGGTTCGACAGTTCCACGTCGGCGGACACCGTGTGGACGTCCGGCAAGGTGAGGGCGAAGTGTGCGAGGGCCTTGGTGGCCTCGGGGGCATAGCCTCGGCCACGCCGAGAGACGACGATGCCGTAGCCGATCTCAAGGATCCCCTCGCTGGGCGGCCAGAACAGGCCGATGGAGCCCACCACTAGCCCGCTGTCGCGCTCAATGACCAGACGGTGGCCGTAGGGGCCAAGCCAGTCGGGGCGCTGCTCGAAGAGGCCCGCGACCACCCGATCGCCTTCGGCGGGAAAGTCGTCCGCCCAGTGCGGGGGCCGGGTGCCGTCGAGGACCGCGATGGCCTCGCTCCTGGCCCAGGGCCGCAGGACGAGGCGCTTGGTGACCACGTCGGCGTCGACGTGTGAAGAAGAGGAAGACATGTGTCTCTCCTGGTCGTTGGAACGACCGGCCGCACTGTTATCGCACGGGCCGGATGAGGGCATGCTGATGACGGCCAACGGCAGCCATATTCATCAACCTCCTCATCCCGAGATCACGCGTCTGTCGCGCCATCGTGAGGGTAGTAGCCCTTCCTCTGCCGGGGCAACTCCTTGCCGGACTGCTGCGTCGGCCTCGACGACCCCCGGGAGCGAGCCGCCCTCACGCAGAGGCGTGACGTAGCGGGTCACGATGACTTCGGACAGCATCGCCCCAGGTTATCCGTCAGGACGCCCGGGCCGTCCAGCGCGCGAGGAGGGCCTCGGATGTCGTGATGGTGGCGACCAGGGCGAGGGAGTTGCGGATCACCTCGGCGGTGCAGGAGGCGGGCACGCCCGCGATGGCGTCCGCCGGGACCACCACCCGGTAGCCGAGGTTCACGGCGTCGAAGACGGTGTTCGGGATCGCGATGTTGGAGGAGACCCCGGTGACGACGAGGGTGCGGATGCCGAGGTTGCGCAGCAGTGCGTCGAGGTCGGTGCCGGCCATCGGGGAGAGGCCGTGCAGCCGGCGCACCACCAGGTCCTGCTCGGCCACCACCACGGGGGCCGCCACCTCCACCGCCGCACTGCCGGACAGCTGGCGCACCGGCAGTTTCCCGGCGGCCCGGAACAGCCGTGCGTTCGTGTTGGCCCCGAGCCCGTCCGGCCGCCGCTCGGCGACCGCGTGCACCACCTGTACGCCGGCCCCGCGCGCGGCGTCGGCGAGCGCGGCCACCCGTTCCAGCATCCCCGAGTCCCGCGCCGCTGCCGCGAGTTGGGGCAGCGCGCTCCGCTCACCCACGACACCGTTCTGGCACTCGACGGTGAGCAGGGCGGTGGTCGCGGGATCGAGATCGGGCATGGCTCCCCCTGGCGCGGCGGCGGTGGAGCCCTCATGATTCCTGACACACAGTCAGATGTGAAGGGGCGCGGAATCGGATGGACGAGACACAGCGGCGGGGCCGCCGCATCATGATGACCGACGCGGAAGTGGACGCCTTCCTGAGGGAGCAGCGCACCTGCCGGGTGGCGACGGTCTCCCCCGACGGACGCCCGCACGTGGGCGCCCTGTGGTTCGCCTGGGACGGCAGCTCGCTGTGGCTGTACTCGATCACGCGCAGCCGGCGCTGGTCCGACCTGCGCCAGGACTCCCGCGTATCGGTGGTCGTCGACGCGGGCGAGTCGTACGACGAGCTGCGCGGGGTGGAGCTGTCGGGCAGCGTCGTCTTCGTGGGCGAGGCCCCGCGCACCGGAGAGCCCTGCCCCGAACTGGCGGAGGCCGAACGGATCTTCCCGCGCAAGAACTTCGGCATCGAGGAGATGCCGCACGACGGGCGGCACGCCTGGCTCCGCCTGACCCCGGACTCCGTCGTCTCCTGGGACTTCCGCAAGCTCTGAGGCGGGTCGGACCGAGGCGCGTCACACGCGGCCGGTCCGGGCTCGGGCGAGGGGCGGCGACGCCGTCGGGTCACACGCGGCCGGAGGCCGCCTGCCGGAGCGCCTGGACCGCGGCCCGGATGGAGGGCCGCCGGTCGGCGTCCGCGCGCCAGACGGCGTACACGTGCCGGCGTACGGAGTCGCACACCGGCAGGAGCCGCACGCCGGCGGGCACCGGTCCCCGGCCGAGCCTCGGCGCCACGCACACGCCGAGCCCGGCTTCCACGAAGGCGAGCTGGGTGTGGTGCTCCTCCGCGATGTGGGCGATGCGCGGCTCGATGCCGGTGCCCCGCAGGGTGAAGACCAGCCACTCGTGGCAGAACTGGCCCTCGTTCCAGGAGATCCAGTCGTCGTCGCCGAACTCGGCCAGGGAGATCCGGGTGCGGTCGGCCAGCCGGTGGCCGACCGGCACCGCGATGTCGACCGAGTCGTCGAGCAGGTGTGTGCGGGTGAGCTCGGAGGGGACCGGCATCCGCTTGTTGTGCCAGTCGATGGCCAGCGCCATGTCGAGGTCGCCCCGGACGACGGCCGCCATGCTCTCCTCGGGCTCCTGCTCCCGGACCCGGGCCCGCAGCTCGGGGTGGTCCGCGCGCAGGGCCGACAGCGCCCGCGGCAGCAGTCCGCGCATGGCGGTGGGGAAGGCGCCGATCCGCAACTCGCCCACGGCGCAGCCCCGCTGGGCCTCGACATCGGCCTGGGCGAGCTCCACCTGGGAGATGATCCGGGCCGCGTGCTCCGCGAGCAGCCGCCCGGCGTCGGTGAGCCGGACCCCGCGCCCGTTCCGGGCCAGCAGCGGCTGGCCGACCTCGCGCTCCAGCTTGGCCATCTGCTGGGAGACGGCCGAGGTGGTGACGTGGAGGCCGTCGGCCGCGCCGCTGACCGAGCCGTGCCGGGCGAGGGCGTCGAGGGTGCGCAGGCGCTCCAGGTTCAACATGTAAGCGATGCTACGCCGTCCCCGGCACGAACTCTCGCTTGTCCTACGAAGTTGATACGAGCACAGTAAGGGCATGAGCGCACCCGCGGCACCCCCGCCGACCCTCCCCTCCTCCCTCTCCGCCACCGGCCGCGCGGGCGCCGCCGCCTCCCCCGGTACACCGCGCCGGACCGGCCGCCTGGACTGGCGCGTACGCTTCGCGATCCTGTCGGTGGTCTGGGGCTTCAGCTTCCTGCTGATCAAGGTGGGCACCGAGGCGTACGCCCCCTTCCAGGTGGCGCTGGGCCGGGTGCTGTTCGGCGCCCTCGCCCTGCTCTCCGTGCTGCTGGTCCGCCGCGAGCCGCTCCCCCGGGGCCTGCGCACCTGGGGCCACCTCGCCGTGGCCGCCCTGCTGCTGAACACGGTGCCGTTCTCGCTGTTCGCCTACGCGGAGCTGACCATCCCCTCCAGCCTGGCCGGCATCTGCAACGCCACCTCCCCCCTGTGGGGCATGGCGCTGTCGATCGTCGCCCTGTCCGAGGACCGGCCCACCCGCCGCCGCTTCGCCGGTCTGGGCCTCGGCTTCCTCGGCGTGCTCACCGTCCTGGGCGCCTGGCAGGGCTTCTCGGGCGTCGACGGCAGGGGCACCGCCCTGGCCCTGCTCGCCTCGCTCTGCTACCCCGTCGGCTGGATCTACGTCCGCCGCACGCTGGCCGGCACCCCGGGCTCCCCGGTAGCCCTGACCGGCGGCCAGCTGCTCGTCTCCACGCTGCAGCTCGCCCTGGTCAGCGCCCTGTTCACCTCGGTCCCCGGCTCCTTCCCGCTCTGGCCCACCCTCTCGGTGATCGCCCTGGGCGCCCTGGGCACGGGCCTGGCCCTGCAGATGCAGTACGGCCTGGTGACGGAGGTCGGCCCGACCACCGCCCAGATGGTCACCTACTTCATCCCGATCATCGCGACCACGGCGGGCGTCCTGGTCCTGGGCGAGCAGCTGCACTGGAACACCCCGGTGGGCGCCGCGATCGTCCTGGCGGGCGCCGCGCTCACCCAGACCCGCCCCGGCGCCCGCAAGCGGGTCAGGCGTACCGGGCCCGCGACGCCCGCGGGCTGAGCGCCGCGGCCACGGCGTCCGCCAGCTCCGCCGTGTCCCGCGGCGCCAGCTGCGACACCGTCAGCCTGATCCCCGGCGCCGCCTCGACCCGGAACCGGGCCCCGGCGGCGACCCCCCACCCGGCGGTCAGCAGGCTCGTCACCACCGAGGTCTCGTCGGCGACCGGCACCCAGACGTTCATCCCGCTGCGCCCGTGCGCCCGCACGCCCCGCTCCCGCAGCGCGGTGAGCAGCGCGCTCCGCCGCTCCCCGTACGAGCGGGCCACCGCGGCCCGGTCCACCGCGTGCGTGCTCCACAGCTCCACCACCGCGTACTGGAGCAGCCGGCTCACCCATCCCTGCCCCAGGCGCTGCCGGCCGCGGACCCGGTCCAGCGTCACCTCGTCCCCGGTGAGCACCGCGAGCCTGAGGTCCGGCCCGTAGGCCTTCGCCGCGGAGCGGATCAGCGCCCAGTGGCGGGTGGAGCCGCCCAGCGCGTGCAGGGGCAGCTCCACGATCCCGTGCCCGTGGTCGTCGTCCAGCACCAGCACCTCCGGGTGGCCGGCCAGCACCGCCCGCAGCTCCCGGGCCCGCGCCGCGCCGACCGCGGCTCCGGTGGGGTTCTGCGCGCGCGAGGTGACCACCAGGGCCCGCGCCCCGGCGGCCAGGGCCCGCGCGACGGCGGCCGGCTCGGGCCCGTCGTCGTCGACGGTCACCGGCAGCACCCGCAGCCCGAGCGCCGGGACCAGGTCCAGCACGCTGCCCCACCCCGGGTCCTCGACCGCGACCGCGTCGCCCGGCCGCAGGTGCGCGGTGAGCACCCGTTCGATGCCGTCCAGGGCGCCGGAGGTCACCGCGACCGGTCCGGCCGGCACCCCGTCCGCCGCGAAGTCCGCCCGGGCCAGGCGCGCGAGCTCCGGGTCGACGGGGTCGTCCCCGTACAGCGTCGGGGCCTGCGCGTACCGCCGGGCCGCGGCCGCGAGCGGCCCGGCGAGGGAGGGCAGCAGGGCCACGTCCGGATTGCCCGCGGAGATGTCCCGCACACCCGGCGGAAGCGGGGTCCGCGGCGCGTCCCGGGGCGCGCTCGACGGCCGGGCCCGCACCCGGCTGCCGCGCCGGCCGTCGGTCTCGATGACCCCGCGCTCGCGCAGCGCGCGGTAGGCGGCGGCCACGGTGTTGGGATTGACGCCCAGCTCGCCGGCGAGCTCCCGCATCGGGGGCAGCAGCGCGCCGGGAGCGAGCTCGCCCGCGCCCACCCCCGCCTCGACGCTGGCCGCGATATCCGATGCGCGACGACCTGTGATTCGATAGTCTCCTAGCACAAAGCACATTATGCACTAGAGCAATGGAGAACGCGATGACCGGCACGCCCGCCCCGCAGGCCCTCGCCCCGCAGACCCCCGAGGCGCGCGCCGAAGCCGCCGTCCCGCCGGGATCCACCGGTTCCTACGAGCCCACCGGTTCCTACGAGCCCACCGGCCGCACGGTCCCCAGCCGCTCCCGGGACCGGGCCCGCTACGACCGCGAGACGGTGCACTCGATCCTGGACCAGGCCTACATCTGCCACCTCGGCTTCATCCGCGACGGCGCGCCGGTGGTCCTGCCCACCCTCTTCGGCCGGGTCGGCGAGGCCCTCTACATCCACGGATCCACCGGCTCCCGCCCGCTGCTCGCCGCGGGCAGGGCCGATCCGGGCCTGCCGGTCTGCGTCACGGTGACCCACGTCGACGCTCTGGTGCTGGCCCGCTCGGCCTTCCACCACTCGCTGAACTACCGCTCGGTGGTCGTCCAGGGCACGGCCTACCAGGTCACCGACGAGGCGGAGTGCCGCACGGCCCTGGACGCCCTGGTCGACCAGGTGGTCCCGGGCCGGTCCGCCGACTCCCGGCCGGCCGACGCCAGGGAGCTCGCGGCCACGGCCGTGATCCGGCTGGACCTGACCGAGGTCTCCGCGAAGCTCCGCACCGGCGGGCCGAACGACGACCCCGAGGACGTGGGCCTGCCGTACTGGTCGGGTGTGGTCCCGGTCGCCCCGGTGTACGGGACCCCGGTGCCCGCGGCGGACCTGGCCCCCGGTATCGCCGTCCCGGGCTACCTCGCCGCGCTCTGAGGCAGCGGCACGGCGGCGGGCCGCGGCTCCGGCCCCTCGGCGGGCCCGTCCTGCGCCCCGCCCTGCGGCCCTCGCGCCGGCTGCCGGGACTCGGCCCGGATCAGCGCCCCCACCGCCGTGAGCAGCAGTACGGTGCCCAGCACGACGGCGCCGGTCAGCCGCTCCCCGAGCACCAGCACCGCGATCACGGCCGCGCTCACCGGCTCGATCAGCATGACCACCGACACGGTGGCGGCCCGTACGGCCGCGGCCCCGCTGAAGTAGAGCGCGTACGCCAGCGCCGTCGGCACGGTGGCGAGGTACACCAGCAGCCACAGCACCCGGTCGAGGTCGGCGGTGTGCGGCAGCAGCCCCTCCGCCCACGCGGCCGGCAGCAGGCACACCGTGCCCACCGCCACCGACCAGGCGGTGGTCACCAACGGGTCCCCGCCGGCGCCGCGCTGCCCGAGCCGGCGCGCCCGCAGGGTCATCGCCGCGTAGCCGGCGGCCGACAGCAGGGCCCAGCCGACACCCGCGGGCCGCACCTCGCCGTCCCCGCTGCCCAGGACCAGGACGACCAGGCCGGCGAGCGCCCCGAGGACGGCGACGGCTCCGCCCCGGCCGAGCCGCTCACCCATCCAGCGCCGCGCCCCGAGCGCGATCAGCACGGGGCCGGCGCCGAGGGTGACCACGGTGCCGACGGCGAGGCCGGTCTCCCGCACAGCGGCGAAGTACGCCGCCTGGAACAGCGTGAACAGCAGGCCGGTCACGATCAGCGAGCCCGACGAGGGGCGCGCCCGCTTCGCGTTCCCGGCGGGCCGGCGTACGGCCAGCACCGCGAGCAGCACGGCGAGCCCGCCCGCGCACCGCCAGAACGACAGCGAGAGCGGCCCGAGATCACTGGCCAGGAAGAGGAGCGATGCGGCCGCCCCGGCGGTGCCCCAGGCGGCTCCGGCGACGACGAGGTACAGCAGACTGCGCCCGGTGGCGGGCGAGTGGTTCGACACGTGGTTCTCCGCGCTTGCGTGAAGGATGAGGGTGACGGGTCATCGCTTCGCGGGCAGCGCACGGCCGCCCGGGTACGCCCGAGGGGCGACCGGGAACGGTCCGAGGAGGTGGGGGCGCCGCCCGCGCTAGGCGGCGGGAGGCGGAAGCACGGTCGAAGGCATGGTCGCCACCCTAGGCTTTCGTCGTCTCGCGGTCCAACCGGCCCGGATCCGCCGCATCGGCCGCATCGGCCGGAGCGACCGTCGGCAGCGGGTCCGGCGCCGCCGACGCGGACGCGGCGGCCCGCGAGGACTGCGCGATGAAGGCCCCGCCCAGCACCAGTGCCCCGCCGGCGATCTGCCACGTCGAGAGGTGCTCGCCGAGCAGGACCCAGGCCAGTACGGTCGCGATGACCGCCTCCAGACAGGCGACCACCCCGGCGACCTGCGGCGAGAGCCTGCGCACCGAGACCACACCGGTGAGGTACGCGAAGACGGTGGCGATCAGCACCACCCAGCCGAGCAGCAGCGCCGCGGGCACCATCGCGTCGCCCAGGGCGGCGCTCGCGCCCAGCACCTGCCAGTCCATCCCCCAGGGCCGGGCGATCACGGTCATCACCAGGGCCCCGATGAGCATCCCGTACGCGATCACGCCGAGCGGGTCGGGCACGTCGTCCCCGTCCGAGCCCTGGTCGGCGAAGACGAAGTAGCAGGCCTGGCAGCAGGCCGCGGCGAGACCGAGCAGCACGCCGACGAGGTCCAGACTGAGCCCGGCCCAGATCTCGACCACGCAGGCGAGGCCCACCACGGCCACGGCCGCGCCGGTGGCGGCCGCGCGGGTGACCGGCTTGCGCTGCACGAAGCGGATCCAGCCGAGCAGCAGCGCGGGGCCCAGGTACTCCAGGAGCAGGGCCACGCCGACCGGGATCCGGGAGAGGGAGGCGAAGTAGAAGGCCTGCACACCGGCGACGGCGACCAGGCCGAAACCGGCGAGCAGCGCCGGCCTGCGGCGCAGCAGGTCGCGATGGCGCCAGGCCAGCGGGGACAGGACGAGAGCCGCCCCGGCCACCCGCAGCCACACCACGTGGAGGGGGTCCAGACCCGCCTCGATCAGCGGCTTCGCCGCCACTCCGGAACCACCGAACGCGAACGCCGAGACGAGGGCGAGGCCCAGTCCGGCATTTCTCCCTGACGCTTGCATCCGGCCATCATGACAGGGGCCGTCAGGACCGACACGGGGGTGACACCTGTTGAGACGGGCCCGGGGCGCCCCACCGGCGGGCGGGGCGGGGATCCACCGCATCTGACAGGTCGTCAGTATTGAATGTTGGGCCGGCCGGGGCTACGTTCCGCCGCACGTACCCGACGAGAAGGGGTGGTCGCATGGCCGAAGTCACCGCGGAATCACGCATCGAGGCGCCCGCCGCGAAGCTCTGGTCCCAGCTGACGGACTGGGACGCGTACGGCCAGTGGAGCATGACGCACACCGACTTCCCCAAGGGCGGACCCGAGACCCTCGCGGTCGGGGCCACCTTCGCGGAGAACATGAAGATGATGGGCTTCCCGGCCGAGGTCCTGTGGACCGTCTCGGAACTGGAGGACGAGCGGCTCTTCGCGATCACGGGCAAGGGGCCGATGGGCGTGGCCGTGCTGACCCGGTACACCCTGGTCCCGGACGGCGGGGCCACCACGGTCCGCATCGACGGCGAGTTCACCGGCGCCGCCGTGTCGCTGATGGCGGGCAAGCTCAAGGACTCCGCCACCGCCGCGCTGAACGAGTCGCTGCGCAGGCTCGCCGGCCTGGTCACCTGACCGCCCCGGCCCGGACCCAGGCCCAGGCCAGGCCGGGCCCGCCGGGCCTGCCGCCCGACGCCCGCCGCCGACTCAGAGCTCGGCGCGGCAGTCGCCGACAAGTCCAATGAACCGTGATTGGCCTTTGTCGCCGGCCGGGGACCCCCCTACCGTCGGGGCATGCGCATCCGAATCGTCGACGCCTTCACCGACCGCCCCTTCCACGGAAACCCCGCCGGCGTACTGCTCCTGGACGGCGAGTTCCCGCCGGACGCGTGGCTCCAGCAGGTCGCGGCCGAGGTCAACCTCTCGGAGACGGCGTTCGCCCGTCCCCTGCCGCCCGGCGGCGAGGCCGACTGGGCGCTGCGCTGGTTCACTCCGGCGGCCGAGGTCGACATGTGCGGACACGCCACGCTCGCCACCGCCCACGTCCTGAACGAGCTCAGCCTGGCGGAGGACGGCCGGCCCGCCGGCCGGGTCCGGTTCGCCGCGCGCTGCGGCATCCTCACCACCGAGACGGGCCCCGACGCCACCATCACGATGGACTTCCCGACGTCCTCCCTGACCCCGGTGGACGCGCCGGACGCCGTGGGCCACGCCCTGGGCGGCGCCCCGATCCTGTCCGTGCACGACACCTCGGCGCACATCGGCGACCTGCTGATCGAACTGGCCGACGAGCGGACCGTCCGCGAGCTGGCACCTGACCACGCCGCCCTGCGCGCGTTCGCCAAGCGCGGGGTGGTCGTCACCGCGGCGGCCGAGGATCCCTCACTCGGGTACGACTTCGTCTCGCGGGGCTTCTTCCCCGCCTTCGGGATCGACGAGGACCCGGTCACCGGCAGCGCGCACACCGCGCTCGCACCGTTCTGGGCGCGGCGCCTGGGCCGCGACGAGCTGACCGGCCTGCAGGGCGGGGCCCGCCGCGGCCTCGTTCGCGTCACCCTGGCGGGCGAGCGCACGCTGCTGACGGGACGCGCGGTCACGGTGCTCGACGGCGAACTCCTCACCGCCCCCTGAACCGCCGCCCCCCGAAAAGCCGCCCACGTGACGTCACGGCGCGGTGGGCAGCCAGTCCACCTCGCCCGCGAGCAGCGCGTACCCGCCGAAGGCCACGATGTCGAGGAGGGCGTGCGCGACGACGAGGGGGCCTACCCGCCCCCAGCGCCGGTAGGCCAGCACGAAGAGCGCACCCATCACCGCGTTGCCGATGAAGCCGCCGACGCCCTGGTAGAGGTGGTACGAGCCGCGCAGCAGCGAGCTGGCCAGCAGCGCGGCGAGCGGGGACCAGCCCAGCTGGCCGAGCCTGCGCAGCAGGTAGGCCAGCACGATGACCTCCTCGACCACGGAGTTCTGCACCGCGGAGAGGATCAGTACGGGGAACTTCCACCACACCTCCGGCAGCGCCTCCGGCACCACGGTGAGGTTGAGGCCGGCGGCCCGCGCGCCGAGGTAGAAGGCGAGCCCGGCGCTCCCGATGCCGGCGGCGACCACCACGCCTCGGCCCAGGTCCCCCAGCGGCCGGGTGCGGTCGAAGCCGAGCACCCGCAGGCCGGGCGCGCCCTCGCGGGTCAGAAAGTGCGCCACCAGCAGCACGGGCACCAGCGCGCTCGCGATCCCGAAGAGCTGCCAGGCCAGGTCCAGCCACGGCCGGCCGGGGGCGTAGGAGCCGTTGAGCGTGGCCGCCTGGTCCTTGAGCCCGCCCGGCTTGGTGAGCGAGCCGATGAAGCTGATCAGCGCCGAGACACCGCTGGCACCCAGCGACAGCGCCAGGACGAGCAGCGTCTCGGTCCGCAGGACGGCCCGCCCGGGGCGCCGCCCGTCCCCGTCCAGCTCCAAGACCACCGGTTCCGGCTCCGCCCGCACGCCCGACTCCCGTTCCGCCCTACCGACACGACCACCCCATACTGCCTCCTCGCGCCGCTCCTCGGCGTGCGCGGGGGCCGCGTACGGCGGCAGGCCCGTTCAGCGCCGGACGGGCACGGGCGCCCGCACCTCCCGCTCCACGAGCCCCACGGGCCAGGTGTGCACCGGGTCCCCCTTGTGCATCAGCTCGCTGTAGCGGCGGGTGGTGGCGGCCAGGGCCGCGCCCCGGTCCAGCCCGCCCGCGACCGCCCGGTGGTAGGTGTCGACCTGCCAGGTCGCCCCGTTCACCCGCCGCCGGCAGCGCTCCTCGATGATGCCGAGGTAGTGGTCCCGGTCGGCGGGTTCGATGCCCCAGGCGTCCAGCCCGGCCGCCGCCATCGGCAGCAGCTCGTCCAGGACCAGCCGTACGGCGGGCACGCTGGCCAGCCCCCCCGCGCGGCCCCGGCGCGGCCAGCGCAGCCGCGCCTCGATCCCGTACCGGCAGGCCGCGTCGAAGTTCGCCTCCGCCTCCGCGAAGGGGAGCCGGGTCCACACCGGGCGCGGCTCGTCGGCGAGGGTGCGTACGAGCCCGTAGTAGAAGGCGGCGTTGGCGACGACATCGGCGACGGTGGGGCCGGCCGGCAGCACCCGGTTCTCCACGCGCAGGTGCGGGACCCCGTCGGCCACCCCGTACACCGGCCTGTTCCACCGGTAGACGGTGCCGTTGTGCAGGGCCAGCTCGTGCAGGGTCGGCACCCCGCCCTCGGCGAGGACCCGCAGCGGCTCCTCCTCGTCGCAGATCGGCAGCAGGGAGGGGAAGTAGCGGACGTTCTCCACGAAGAGCTCGTGCACCGAGTCGATCCAGCGCTCGCCGAACCAGGTGCGCGGCCGCACCCCTTGCGCCTGGAGCTCGGGCGGCCGGGTGTCGGTGGCCTGCTTGAACAGCGGGGGCCGCGACTCGCGCCACAGCTCGCGTCCGAACAGGAACGGCGAGTTGGCGCCGACGGCTATCTGGGCGGCGACGACGGCCTGCGCCGCGTTCCACACGTCCGCGAACCGCCCCGGGGTCACCTGGAGGTGGAGTTGCACGGAGGTGCAGGCGGCCTCGGGCACGATCGAGCCGGAGGTCCAGACGAGCCGTTCGACGCCGTCGATGTCGAGCAGGAAGTCCTCGCCGCGCATCGTCAGGATCTGCTCGTTCAACAGCGAGTACCGGTCCACCGCCGACAGGTTCGCGGTGACCAGGTCGTCGCGGGTGATCGTGGGCAGGATGCCGATCATCACCATGCCCGCGTCAATCTCCGCGGCCTGCCGGTGGGCATATGCCAGCCCCGCGCTGAGTTCTTCCGCGAGTTGGTCGAATACCCGTCCGCCGAGCCGGTGCGGAACTACGTTCACCTCCACGTTGAACATTCCCAGCTCGGTCTGGAAATCAGGACTCGCAATACGCTCCAGCACCTGCGCATTCACCATTCTCGGCAGACCGTCGGCACCCGCGAGATTCAGCTCGATCTCCAGCCCCATCATGTTCTTGGGGCGATCGAACCTCTTCTCCGCCAGAAGCCGCTCCAGTCCCTCCAGGCACTCGTGAAGCTTCCTTCGATACCGCTGCCGATCGGACAGGTCGAATCCGCCCGCCACGATCTTCTCCCCCATCGAAGCGTCCCTCCTCCAGTGGCCCGGCCCGGGACATCCAGGCGCACGTTACGGTCGATGATGCCCCGGCAGCATGATCCATAACGCCGGGGGGCGTACTGGCCGGAGGCCGCGCGCCGGTTTGGCCGAAGGGCGCTTCGGCACATTCGCCTGGCAAGTTGACTCACGCAAATTCCGCCTCGACTTTGCCGACTCCGGATAACCGGCGCTTTCCAGCCGAGCCCCCGTCCGGTAACCTCCGAGGTCAGCGCGACATGTTCGCGCACATGCGGCATGAATGCCATGTCAGCGGGACCGGTAAGCGTCTTGCCGGCAATAGCCGGGACAGCTAGCCGAAACACTGCGTGAACACATGTCGTATAAACTCCGCAAACGAGGCAGAGAGTTGGCGCGCGGCCATTGCCCCTCAGCCCACCTCTGACCCCAGAATGCGACAGCGCCGTCCGCACCTTCCCCCGTTCCACAGGTCTCCCAAGCGAGAGGCGACCCACCATGCCGCTGCACGTCCCTCCGGCCCCCGCGCCCGCCCTGCGCAGCGTCCTCGCGGCACTCGCGTCCCCCACGGCCGTCCACGAGGCGCACACCCCCTCCCTGCGCGCGCTCCAGGGGCCGCTGACCGCCGAACTGCCCCTGCCGGTGCACGTCCTCGACCGACTGGGCATCTCCCAGCCCGCGGCGGGGGGCAGGCCACCCCGGACGCGGCTGACCGGCTGGCGGTTCCTGATCCGCAGCGCGGACCGCTACGTCGCGGCGGCCGACACCCGGCTGACACCGGACGGCTGGGCCTTCTCCCACTTCTTCGAGGGCCCCTACGTCGCCGCCACCGAACGGGCCCTGCGCCAGGCCGAGTCCCTGGGCAAGAACTACCAGCCCAGACTCCTGTCCGTACCCGAGCTGTACATGCTGACCCTGTGGCTGCACGGCGCGGTCGGGGCCGACGCCTCCTCCGGGCTGCCCGCCGGCGAGGACCTGCTGGTCCCCCTGGCCCCGGCCCCGCCGGGTATCGCCGCGTACCGGCCGCACCCCGTGTCGGAACTGCTGCCCGTGCTGACCCACCGACTGACCCCCGCCACCGCGCCCGCCCCGCCCACGCTGGCCGCACCCGCCGCCTGACCCGAATCACCCATTCGGCCTAGCCCGCTCAGGCCACTGCCGAACCACCCGAAATGACAGGGGAGTTGGGCTGAACCGCCCGCACGGGTGACGCGTCCTCAATCTGTGAGGACAGCTGCGGGGAAATACCTGCGAAGCGGCTGTCATGGGGGAAGACTGAGGACATGCTCCCCGCGGGTGCGGGGATGACCCAGGGGGACGGCCATGAACCACGCATCGAGCCGTAGCACGCAGACCACACCGCAGCGAAAGAACGCATCCATGTGCCAGCACCAGCCTGCCTGCCCGTCAGCCGAATCCGCCGACCGGGAGGCCGCGCAGCCCGTGGCCAACCACCCGGAACAGGGCTGGAGCCTGCTGTGCAACGGCGTCCTGCTCTTCGAGGACACCGGTGAGCTGCTGCCGGACGGCCAGATCATCGCCCCGCACCGCCCGCTCGCGGCGGCCCAGGTGATGAAGGCGGCCTGAACCGCCGGTTTCGGGCCCCTGACCGGGGCCCGCACGACGTACGGCGAGGGGGCCCGCCCGGCAAAACATAAGCGTCCGCCCCCCGCCCCCGCCACACCCACTATGCCTGAACAGGGCAAGGGCGGGCCCCT